>DATJDB010000001.1:0-3731 GCA_035497635.1 Pseudomonas sp.
TCACGCCGGGGGTCGCGGGTTCGAGTCCCGTCCGCTGCGCCACATTCGAGCAAGGGTCAGACTGAAGCCTTTGCCTCACAAAAAGAGCGACCCTAAGGTCGCTCTTTTTGTTTTCGCCTTTTGCCCTCGCGGCGTACCTCCATCGGGGAATGGGCGCCGCGTCGCCTTGCGTGCAGTCTGCCCATTGAATCTTCAAGGAGACTGCCATGGCTCACCTTTCCAGTGCCGACTTTCAGCCTCTGCGCATCGCCGTGCTGACGGTCAGCGACACCCGTTCCCTCGAAACCGATACCTCCGGACAGACCTTGCTCGACGCCCTGCAAGGCGCCGGCCATCAACTGGCCGACCGCGCCCTGGTACGCGACGATATCTGGCAGATTCGCGCCCGGCTCAGTGCCTGGATCGCCGACTCCGGCGTGCAGGTTGTGCTGATTACCGGGGGCACCGGTTTTACCGCCCGGGACAACACCCCGCAGGCGGTCGCGCCGCTGCTGGACAAAACCGTCGACGGCTTCGGCGAACTGTTCCGCCAGGTGTCGCTGGCCGATATCGGTGCCTCCACTATTCAATCCCGCGCGCTGGCCGGCCTCAGCAACGGCACGCTGGTGTGCTGCATGCCGGGTTCGCCGAATGCCTGCCGCACCGCCTGGGAAAAGATCCTGCTTGGCCAGTTGGACGCCCGTACCCGGCCGTGCAATTTCGTACCGCACCTCAAGCGTCTTGATGAGCAGCCGGCGACCTGCTGCGGGAGCCGGTCATGAGTGCCTGCGGTTGTGACAGTCATGGCCTGCGTCCAGTCGATGAGGCGATTGCCGCGCTGCTCGAACGGGTCCCGGCGCCGCCGGCGGTGGAGGAGATCGAGCTGCGTGACGCACTTGGGCGCGTGCTGGCTGAAACCCTGACCGCGCCCTTCGATGTGCCGGCCTGGGACAACAGCGCCATGGACGGTTACGCCCTGCGCGTCGCCGATCTGCCGGTCGACGGTGGGGTGCTGCCGCTGGCCGGACGCATTGCCGCCGGTGACGCCGCACTGCAACCCTTGCCGGTGGGTCAGACGGTGCGCATCTTTACCGGCGCGCCATTGCCGCCGGGTGCCGATACGGTGGTGGCACAGGAAGTCACGCGCGTCGAGGGCGAGCGGGTGGCATTCCCGCCGTTGCAAGGTGGCGAGAACGTACGCCGGCGGGGCGAGGAACTGCTGGCCGGTGCGCCTGTGCTGGAGAAGGGCAAGAAATTGCGCGCCCAGGAATTGGGCCTGCTGGCCAGCTTCGGCTTGGCGCGGGTCAAGGTCTACCGGCGCCTGCGCGTCGCGGTACTGAGCAGTGGCGACGAGCTACGTGAGCCGGGCGAAGCCTTGCAGCCGGGCCAGTTGTACAACGCCAACCGCTACAGCCTGCTGGGCGTGTTGCGCAGCCTGGGTTGCGAGGCCCATGACCTGCCGGTGATGGCGGACGACCTGACGCTCACTCGTGACACCCTGGCCCACGCAGCAGCCGAGCATGATGTGCTGGTCAGTTCCGGGGGCGTCTCGGTGGGCGAGGAGGATCACCTCAAGCAAGCGGTCACCGAGCTGGGCGAGCTGCATCTGTGGCGCCTGGCGATTCAGCCCGGCAAGCCGCTGGCCTTCGGCAGCGTGGGTGACACGCCCTGGATCGGTCTGCCCGGCAACCCGGCGGCGGCGCTGATCACCGCGCTGGTGGTGGCGCGGCCGTTCCTGCTGCGTGCCCAGGGTTGCAGCGAGGTACTGCCGCAACCGCTGCGTTTGCCCGCCGGCTTTGCCTGGCGCAAGGTCAACAGCCGCCGCCAGTATCTGCGCGCGCGGCTGGAATCACTCGACGGGGCCTTGCAAGTGGTGCTGCACCCGCGCCAGGGCTCGGCGATGCTGACCTCCGCCAGTTGGGCCGACGGCCTGGCAGTGGTCGACTGCGGTCGCACGCTGGAGATCGGCGAGGCGGTGGAATACCTGCCGTTCAGCTCCCTGCTCGACTGAGCGAAAAGCTCGCGGACAAGTCCGCTCCCACCCGAAAAGCGGCCCCGTACGAACCCTGTAGGAGCGAATTCATTCGCGAGCTTTGGGTGCGGCCGGCAGCCTGGCCGGCCGCGCCTGGCCGGCCGCCGAAAAAGCTCACGGACACGTCCGCTCCCACCAGAACAACGGCCCCGCACGAACCCTGTAGGGCGAATTCATTCGCGAGCTTTTGGGTGCGGTCGGTCGCCTGGCCGGCCCCCTGTAGAGCTTGCCTTTTGTGCGCCAGGTCCGCCTCCGCCGGTCCGAAGTTGATCGAGGTCAATGGCATTCTTGTGCTTCGCCACTAGATTCAACACAACATGTTGTGTTTTTGGTTTTCATTGAATCTATATGTGGGAAGTGGAGGAGCGTACATGCCGGACATGGTGATCAGGCGCAGCGGCGAGCGCGTGCCGTTCGACGGCGAGCGCATCCGCCTGGCCGTTGCCGCCGCGGGGCGGGCCAGTGGCGAATTCGACGATCGGCAGGCGGCGCAGCTGGCGCAGGGCGTGGTGGCGCGCCTGCCGGCGGCGGGTGCGGTGGAACTGGAGGCGGTGCAGGACCTCGCCGAGCAGGCGCTGATGGAGGCCGGCCACTACGCCAGCGCCAAGGCCTTCATCCTGCATCGGGCCCGCCACGGCCGCTTGCGCCGTGACCGCAAGGCGCTGGTCGACGTGGCCGCCTCGATGAACGAATACCTGTCGCGCGAGGACTGGCGGGTGCGCGCCAACGCCAACCAGGGCTACTCGCTGGGCGGGCTGATCCTCAACGTGTCCGGCAAGGTCACCGCCAACTACTGGCTGGACGAGGTGTACAGCCCGGCCATCGGCACCGCGCACCGCGAGGGCGATCTGCATATCCACGACCTCGACATGCTGGCCGGCTACTGCGCCGGCTGGTCGTTGCGCTCGCTGCTCAGTGAGGGCTTCAACGGCATTCCCGGGCGCGTAGAGGCGGGGCCGCCGAAGCACCTGTCCAGCGCCCTGGGGCAGATGGTCAACTTCCTCGGTACCCTGCAGAACGAATGGGCCGGCGCCCAGGCATTCAGCAGCTTCGATACCTACCTGGCGCCGTTCGTGCGCAAGGACGGCCTGGGCTACGAGCAGGTGCGCCAGGCCATCCAGGAATTCATCCACAACCTCAACGTGCCGTCGCGCTGGGGCACCCAGACGCCCTTCACCAACCTGACCTTCGACTGGGTCTGCCCCGAAGACCTGCGCGAGCAGATCCCCTACATCGGCGGCGAGGAAATGCCCTTCGCCTACGGCGAGCTGCAAGCCGAGATGGACGTGCTCAACCGCGCCTACATCGAGGTGATGATGGCCGGCGACGGCCTGGGCCGGGTGTTCACCTTCCCGATCCCGACCTACAACATCACCCACGACTTCCCCTGGGACAGCGACAACGCCACGCGCCTGTTCGACATGACCGCGCGCTACGGCCTGCCGTACTTCCAGAACTTCCTCAACTCGGACATGCAGCCCAACCAGGTGCGCTCCATGTGCTGCCGCCTGCAGTTGGACGTGCGCGAGCTGCTCAAGCGCGGCGGCGGGCTGTTCGGCTCGGCCGAGCAGACCGGCTCGCTGGGCGTGGTGACGATCAACTGCGCGCGCCTGGGCTACCTGTTCCGGGGCGACGAGCCGGGCCTGTACCCCCAGCTCGACCTGCTGCTCGACCTCGCCTACGAGAGCCTGGAGGTCAAGCGCAAGGTCATCCAGCAGCA
>DATJDB010000002.1:0-4730 GCA_035497635.1 Pseudomonas sp.
CTGGGTGATGATGACCAGCCCCGGCAGCGGCAACTCAGCCATGGCGCAGTGGGAATGTATCCGCAGCTTCATGGAGATCGGACCGCAGGCCGTGCCGGAGCCGACCGTGGTGCACAACGCCGGCATGACCGTCTGGCAAAGTTATGTGCACGATTACCGCACGGCCGTGGCTGAACGGGACCCAATCTCCGTCTTCCTCTGGGAAGGGGTGGTGGGGCTGGTCATTGTCAACACACTGCTGCTGGAGTACCTGCTCCGCAAGAAACTCGCCCACCTCCCCGACCTCACCGCCCCCGAGGCCATGGAATGGTCCAAGCCCCTGCCCCCGGAACAGTGGGCCAAACGCTCACCGGAACTGGAGCGGGCCATCGCCGAACGGGAAGCGGAGCTGGCGGGTGAAAGCACCGCAGTGCCGGCGTAAACGGCGAAGGCAGACGCAGGCGTGGCTATACGCAGCAACTGCCGTTCACCCATTCATGGGTATGCGATTGAAGACTGGCTATCGAAGTGGTGCCGAATCGGCTGCGGTACACGAATGATCCTGCATGAATCACGTTTATACATACGCAAAACCCTAATATCCGCATGTAGAACAAAATCCTGACCAGCGTCAATTAATCGTAATATCGACAACTCGTCGCAGACTTGATCACGCACGACTGCAATCCATACAATCCGCGATCGCGTTTATGCCCCAACAACGGACTGCGCAATATATTGCGCAACTTAAGGAATGATCCTTTTTATTGTCGTCATATCTGCGTTTCTGCCTGCCGCAGCGGACGTAGTAGCAATGAAAAATCCAGCCCGCCCCTCTAATCATCGACCTGGTGCCTCGCCAGGCCTTGATGACCTCTAGTTTCAGGAAGAGACGCTTGATGCAAACCCGTTACCTCTCAGTTGCCTTACTGGCCTTTACCTTGGCCCTGGCCAGTTGCTCCGGCAATTACACCTATAACGACAGCGATTATCGCCCGCTGGGTGAGCCGTACCCGGTCAAGCGTGGCCAATGATTTAAGGAACGAAGCAGTATGGAATTGGTTTTTGATGTAGTGGGTATCCATCAGTACGAGCCCGGCCTGATCAGCAACAAGTCGTTCACCGAGACCGGGGGGGTCATCGGCCGGGCCGAGCACTGCGACTGGATCATTCCAGATAGCAAACGCATCATTTCTGGCGAACATGCACGAATCAGCTATCAGGACGGCTCATTTTTCCTCACCGACATCAGCAGCAACGGTATTCGGGTGAAGGACGGCGGCGCGCTGGAAAAAGGCAAGGCGCAGCGTATCAAGCATGGCGATGTGTTCTGCCTGGGTGACTACGAAATCCGCGCGCGCCTGGTGAAGGACCCATTGCATTTCGAGGGCGATGTCGGCCGCCCGATGCCGGCGAGCAGCATCATTCCAGATGATGCCTTTCTCGATCTCGACCCGCTCCGTGCGATGGAGCCCCCTGCGCCGGCCTTTGTAGATCAGGACGACCTTTTGCAACTGAGCCGACCTCAGCAGCCGGCAACTCAGCACCCTGACTATGCGCGGATCGACATGGAGAGCCTTCCGCTCCCCAAGCTGGTGACGCCACGGCACCAGGAGACTGTTGCGCCCGCGCCACCCGAACATCTGCCCGACGGTTTCTGGAAACAATTTGGCGAGGCGCTCGGCATCGATGTCAGCGCTGTCGAAGGCGAGCAGCGCGCGGCATTGGCGCTGAAAGCCGCCAAGCTCCTGAGACAGAGCATCGGACACCTGCAGCAGAACCTGCATACCCGCAACGAGCTGAAGAATGATCTGCGGCTCCCGCTGACAACCGTCCAGAGCGCGGGAAACAACCCGATCAAACACAGTGCCAGCAGCCAGGAGGCCATGGCCGCTCTGCTGCGGGACAACAAGCCAGGACACATGCTGGCCGAACAGGCTGTGAATCGCGCCTTTCGTGACCTGCAGGCCCACCAGGTAGCCCTGCTTGCCGCCAGCCGCGCGGCGGTCAGAAGCATGTTCGATCACCTTTCGCCCGAGAAGCTGGCCGTGCGTTTCGAGCGCGAACACAAGCCCTTGCTGAACACCTCCGGCGGGCGCTGGCGAGCCTACCGGCGCTGGCATCAAGCGATGCAGCGCGATGATGAATGGAGCGAGCGCCTCTTCGCACGTGATTTCGCCAAAGCGTACGAAGAGCAGGTGCGGCTGATTGCCGCCCTGTCCACCGAATCTTGAGGAGGCTGCCCATGCTTCGCCCGTTTACCTGGTGCCTGATTGCCACAGCCCTGCTGCTTGGCGGTTGCACTTCATCCCTGACGAAACTGGATTTGTCGCTTTCCAGCAGCGATCAGCTCAACCCTGACATCAATGGCCGCCCCTCGCCGATTGTTCTGCGCCTGGTAGAACTGAAGCATCCCGCCACCTTTGAGCAGGCTGATTTCTTTTCGCTCTATCGCAGCCCCAAGGAGTCACTGAAACCGGACTTCGTCACGCAGGAAGAGCTGGAGCTGCGTCCCGGCGAACGCCGGACTTTGAAGCTCTTTGTGAACCCTGGCAGCCGCTACGTCGGGGTGCTGGCTGCCTACCGTGATCTCCCGGAAAGCCAGTGGAGGCACGTGATTCCGCTTCAGCAACAGGCCCGGCACCGAGTCCGCCTGCATCTGGACGCACGCGGTATCCGCGACCTCTCGGAGCACCAGGACAAATGAGCATGGCCTTGCATAACGTGGTCTGGAAGGAAGGGATGCTGCTGCGCCCGCAGCACTTCCAGCAGAGCGACCGCTATTACAGCCACCAGTTGAGCATGCGCACCCGCCTGCTGACCGGTTACGCATGGGGGTTCGTTTCCCTGGAGATCGATCGCCAGTTCCTCAACATGGGCAAGCTGATCCTTAGCCAGGCCAGCGGCGTAATGCCCGACGGTACGCTGTTTGAGATTGGCGCGGAGCGTGAGCCCCTGGCGCTGGATATTCCGCCCAATACCGGCAACACCCCGGTATACCTGGCGCTGCCCCTGGTCACGGGTAACCACATCGAAACGCGCAGCCTTGAACAGAAAGATGTCCTGGCTCGCCATGTGGCGATCAACTCCGAGGTGACCGATTCCAACGCAGGTGACAACAGTACCAGCCAAGTGAGCTGCGCCCTGCCGGATTTCCGACTCCTGCTGGGGGAACAACAGAGCGATCAGGCCTACGTCAAACTCAAGCTGTGCGAAATTCTCGATACGACCCCGGAGGGGGTGATCAGCCTCGACCCGGAATTCAACCCCAGTTACCTGCACTTCCAGTCTTCCACTTACCTGCTCTCCTGCCTCAAGGAAGTGATCAGCATGCTCGCGCATCGCGGCGACACGCTGGCCGAGCGTATTCGCGCAAGCGGCAAGGTCGGTGGCGCAGAAGTGGGCGACTTCATGATGCTGCAGTTGATCAACCGGTATGAACCGGTGCTGCGGCACTATCTCGGTGTCGACCATGTGCACCCCGAGCAGATTTACCGGGAGCTGCTCGGCCTGCTGGGCGAGTTGGCCACCTTCGCCACGGAGAACAAGCGCCCGCGGCTGGAGGGCCGCTATCAACACAGCGATCAGGTGCTGAGCTTTCGTGCCCTGATGGACGCCATTCGCCAGGTTCTGTCGATGGTGCTGGAGCAGCACGCCATCGAGCTTCTGCTGCAGCAGCGTCAGTACGGTGTGCAGGTGTCTCCGCTGCACGATCAACAGCTGCTCGACACGTCCTCGTTCGTGCTGGCCGCAAGCGCCGAATGCGACTCGGAAACGCTTCGCCAGCGCTTGCCCGCACACCTCAAGGTGGGCCCAGTGGAGCAGATTCGGCAGTTGGTGAACCTCCATCTGCCCGGCATTCGTATCAAACCGCTGCCGGTGGCCCCGCGGCAGATCCCCTTCCATACCGGAAAAACTTATTTCGCCCTGGAGCTCACGTCGGAGGACCGGGAACAGATGAAGCGCTCTGGCGGCTTCGCATTCCATGTGTCCGGCGATTTCAGCGGACTGGAAATGAAATTCTGGGCAATCAGGAACTGACCCAATGACCCGTGAAATGGATTACGCCATGGGCGATAAGACGGTTGTCATCAATCGCCAAGACGATATTCGGGCCTACAGCCCACTGACCGACTTTGCCGTTCCACCTCAGTTCGATCAGGTGGAAGAGCGGATGAGTTATGCCGCTCGCATGCGTCCTGCGGACACCTTCAATATCAGCGTGAACCCGCTGGTCGCGTCAGCTTCGCCAGTGCTTTCGGAGCTGGTGCGCCTCAAGCACAACACCGAAAGCGAGGATCTTGCCGCGCTCAAAGAGCGCCTCAGCGCCGAAGTGAAGCTGTTCGAGCACCGCGCCCTGCAGGAAGGCGTCGAGAACAGCCAGGTCATGGCCACGCGCTACGTGCTATGCACCGCGATCGATGAAGCCGTCGTCACGACACCCTGGGGCAACGAGAGCGAGTGGTCGCAGATGAGCCTGCTCTCCAGCTTCCACAACGAGACCTTCGGCGGGGAGAAGTTCTTTCAGTTGCTTGAGCGCTTATCGCGCAACCCGGTCAAGCACTTGCTGATGCTGGAACTCATGTACCTGTGCCTGGCGCTTGGCTTCGAAGGCAAATACCGGGTTCAGCCACGCGGCATGATGGAGCTGGAGGCGATTCGCGACGGCCTGTACCGGCAGATTCGCCAGCTCCGTGGCGATATCCCCCGAGACATCTCTCCCCACTGGCAAGGCCTGAAAGACACCCGTC
>DATJDB010000003.1:0-26411 GCA_035497635.1 Pseudomonas sp.
CCTCGACCAGCAGCTCGCCTCCTATAGCGAGCCTTCCAACTCAGATCCAAACATCCAACCCATTGATTATCAAGGAGTTTTTTGCAGCTCTGCGCTGGAAGTGGGGCGAATTATAGGCCGCCAGAATCTGCCGTCAATGGATTTTTGTAGTTTTATTACAAGAACCGGCCAATGACCCGTGACAGGCTTCGTCGCAGGCTAGCCGGGCGGCAAAACGCTCCGCCAGTGCGGTGATGGTCAGGCTAGGGTTGACCCCCACATTCGCCGGTATCGCACTGCCGTCCACGACATACAGCCCCGGGTGACCGAAGACCTGATGGTCGCAATCAATGACGCCCCGCTCCGGTCCATCGGCCATCACCGCACCACCCAGCAAGTGCGCCGTCACCGACAGGTTAGCCAGGCTCTCCGGCAGGACGTTCTGCGCATCACCGCCGCTGACCTCGGCGAAGATGCGAGCCGCCGCATTGGCCTGGGCGATATAGGAAGGCGCCTGCTGGCCGACCGACTCCTGGGATTTCAGCGAGCGTCGCCAGCCGCGCAACAGGCTGCGCCCATAGACGAAGCGCAGCTGATTCTCCGCCTGCTGCATCACTGTCAGCACCGACACCCGTCGATGCCAGCCAACAGCACGCCAAGCCACTGTTGCCCGAACGGGACTACTCAAGAAGTGTCCCAGAATAGCGAGCGCGCGCCGCCACGGACTTTCGCCATCCACCAGCGGCCCCATATAGAAGCGCATGAAGTTGTAACTGGCCGGGAAGCGGTTCTGCGTTATGTGGGTTCGCTCGTCCGCATGGAAGTGCGAGGAGATGGTCGTGCCGCGCGAAACATCCACCTCTCGGCCCCGGGCCAGAATGCTGACGATGGCTTCGCTGTTGGTGCGCACATGTTCGCCCAATGCGGCGGAGATGCGCGGCAGCGTCCGGTAGTGATCGCGGGAAGCAAAGAGGATTTCCAGCGTACCGATCACACCCGCCGAGAGAATCACCCGCCGCGCGGTGAAGGACTCCTGCACCTCACGCCGCCAGGGATGCCGGCGAAATACCCGATATCCCTCACCGTCTGGCGCCACATGCGTGACACGCGATTCCGCAACAATCCGGACACCCAGCTGTTCGGCCAGATACAGATAGTTCCGGTCGAGGCTGTTCTTGGCGCCATGGGCACAGCCGGTAATGCATCGACCGCACAGGTTGCAGCCGCGGCGCAGCGGGCCCTTGCCGTCGAAAAAGGGATCAACCAGACGATCCGGATCGCCGAAGTAGATTCCCTGGGGCACCGGGCCGAAGCTGTTCGCCGCGCCCATGCGCTGCGCCGTCTGCTCCAGCCAGTCGTCCTGAATATCGCGATAGGGGTTCACTGCCACCCCCAGCATGCGCCTGGCCGTGAGGTAATGGGGCGCCAGTTCAGCGGCCCAATCCGCACTCAGCATATTCCAGGCCGGATCACGATAGAAACGCTCACCCGGCTCCAGCAGCACAGCCGCATACACCAGGCTGCCGCCGCCCACGCCAATGCCTCGCACCACACCCAGATGACGATAGACGTCCTGGGCCAGAAAACCGTGACGCCCCAGAGCCGGCGCCCAGGCCAGTGCCAGCGCATCCCGGCCGGCCCGCTCCAGATCCGATTCGTCGACCCGGCGACCCTGCTCCAGCACGGCCACCCTGAGCCCGCGTTCAACCAGGCGCAGCGCCGAAACGCTACCACCGAAGCCCGAACCCACGATCAGCACATCGAAATCGAAATGGCCGCTCATGCTTCACGACGAAGCACAAAGGGGAATGCCAGGCGACGCAGCAGCGGCAGGTCGATCACCGTCATGCCCAGCAGGCTGTTCTCGTCCAGCACCCGCAGCTCATCGGTGATCCAGCGCCAGGGCAGAATGGCATCGCGTCCGTAATGCAACGCAACGCCCTGCCGACCATCCACCAATGACACACACTCCCGACATTGCATGCGCAGCTTCTCAACCCGGCCGCTTGCCCGGTCCAGCACGTTGGTTGCCGTGTCGGCATCCAGGAAACGCTTGCCCCGCCAGCCCGGCAGGCCACTTAAGGCGATGCTCGGCCCGGCGCTGGCGCGCAACCACCAGGGTCCGATGAAGTTGGCCCGAAAGGTGCCCGCGCGCATTTGGGCAGGCGCGGGTTCCATGAGCTCGAATAATTGGCGAATACGGCTCAAGGAAGCGTTCGACACATCAACGGACATCACAGTACTCCAGCGCGCAATTGAAGGCATTTCCCCAGGATCTGGCTGGCATCTAAGCGAATTGGCTCCGTTTGCACAGTGGCCCAACGTACACCGATATCGCTGGGGCTGCCCTCACCCATGACTGGGAAACGCAAACTGCGCCGCCTCATGACTGGCGCGCTGCGGCCACCTCTGGGTGATTGCCTTGCGCCGGGTATAGAAGCGCACGCCGTCCGGGCCATAGGCATGCAGGTCGCCAAACAGCGAGCGCTTCCAGCCGCCGAAGCTGTGGTAGGCCACCGGCACCGGCAGCGGGACATTGATCCCCACCATGCCCACCTCCACCTCGTCACAGAACAGGCGGGCCGTCTCGCCATCCCGCGTGAAGAGACAGGTACCGTTGCCGTATTCATGGGCATTGATCAACTCCAGGGCCGCCTCAAGACTGCCCACGCGCACCAGACACAGCACCGGTCCGAAAATTTCCTCCCGATAGATACGCATGTCCGGCGTCACCCGGTCGAACAGGCAGCCTCCCAGGAAGAATCCCTGTTCTTGATTCGGCACGCGCACCCCACGGCCATCCACCACCAACCTGGCGCCGACCTGTACACCGGCCTCTATATAGCTCACTACCCTGTCGCGGTGAGCCGCCGTCACCAGCGGCCCCATGTCCAGCCCGCCACCGGTCCCCGCCCCGATCTTCAGCGCCTGGATCTGCGGCACCAGCTTTTCGATCAGCGCGTCGGCAATCGCGTCGCCCACGCACACCACCACCGAGATGGCCATACAGCGCTCGCCGCAGGAGCCGAACGCCGCGCCCATCAGCGCGCTGGTGGCCTGATCCAGATCCGCATCGGGCATCAGTACCGCATGATTCTTCGCCCCGCCCAGCGCCTGTATCCGTTTGCCGTGCCGGGTACCTGCTGTGTAGATGTGCTCGGCGACGACGGTCGAACCGACAAAACTCACCGCTTTGATCTCCGGCGCTTCCAGCAGGGCATCCACCGCGACCCGGTCGCCATGCACGACATTGAGCACGCCATTGGGCAACCCGGCGCGCTGCAACAGCTCAGCGATATACAGCGCCGCGCTGGGGTCGCGCTCGGACGGTTTAAGAATGAAGCAATTGCCACAGGCGATGGCCAGCGGATACATCCACAGCGGCACCATGGCCGGGAAGTTGAAGGGCGTGATACCGGCGACGATGCCCAACGGCTGGAGAGTGCTCCAGGCATCGATGCCTGGTCCCACGTTGTGGCTGTAGTCACCCTTGAGCAAGGCCGGCGCGCCACAGGCGTATTCCACATTCTCGATGCCGCGCTGCACCTCACCGGCGGCGTCTTCCAGAGTTTTGCCGTGTTCCTCGCTGATCAGCCGGGCGATTTCACCTCGCTGCTCGTCCAGTAACTGCCGGAAGCGAAACAGAATCTGGGCGCGCCTGGCCGCCGGCGTATCGCGCCAGGCGGGAAACGCCGCCTGCGCGGCCTCGATGGCCTGGCGGATCGTGTTTTTATCCGCCAGGGAAACCTGGCGCGCCACCTGGCCGCGCGACGGATCGAAGACATCGGCCGTGCGCTGCCCGGCGATCCGCTCGCCATTGATCAAATGGGGAATGACTGACATGAGCTGCTCCTGATCCAATCCATCGCTGCGACAAGTCGCGCACCTGATCGCGACCGCACTAACAGCATGGCGCTTGCCGCCGACATTGCCAGCCACCTACAGTCCGCCCCACCGATTGCGCACCGTTCCCACCGGGAACGCTCATCCCGACGACTTTTTCACCCCGGCGCTGATATCCCATGACCTGGACCCTGAGCGCGGCCTGCGAATACCAGGAAGAGATTCGCAAGAGCCGCTTTCTCGCCCTGGCCGCCCCGGCCACCGACGCGGCCGCCGCACAGGCCTTTCTCACTGACCACAGTGATGTCGCCGCCTCGCACAACTGCTGGGCCTGGAAGATCGGCCAGCAATACCGCTTCAACGATGATGGCGAGCCCGGCGGCACCGCCGGGCGACCGATTCTGGCAGCCATCGACGGGCAAGGCTTCGATCAGGTGGTGGTGCTGGTGATCCGCTGGTACGGCGGCATTCAGCTCGGCACCGGCGGGCTGGCGCGCGCCTATGGCGGCTGCACCGCGAAGTGTTTACAGGGCGGCCAGCATCAGCCGCTGATCGAGCGTGTCGGCCTGTGCTGTCGCTGCGGCTTTGCCGAGCACGCGCTGGTGCGCCAGCGGCTGCTGGACGCCGAGGCGCTATTCGAACGCGAGGAATTTCTCGGTGATGGAGTGGAGCTGCATTTCCGTCTGGCCCCCGATCGGCGGGAAACGCTGCAACGGCAACTCGCCGACCTGAGTCGTGGGCGCATCATTCTTAGCGAACCGTGACAGGCAGAATGCCGTGGCGCTGCCCACGCCACGGCATTCGTATTTTCAATGACCCTGATGCCCGCCCTGCGCGGCAGGCGCCATGCGCAGCACCGGCACCTCGACACGCAGCTCACCGGCTTTCTCGAAGCGCAAGGTGAGTGGGAACTGCTCGCCTTCCTTCATCTGGCGCGGCAGTTCGAGCAGCATCACGTGATAGCCGCCCGGCTGAAAGCTCACCTGCCCGCCCGCCGGCAGCGGAATGCCGCCCGCCACTTCGCGCATCTGCATCACTCCGCCAACGTGGGCGTGCTCGTGCAGCTCGGCCCGCGCGGAGATGGGCGCGCTGGCGCCGATCAGGCGGTCCGCCAGGCTCCCCGGGTTGTGCAACACGAAATAGGCGGCCGCGGCCGGTGCGGTGGGCGGCATGGCCCGCGACCAGGGCTGTTCGACCTGGATGTCCTGGGCCTGCGCCACGACGGAAGACAGACAGAGCGCCGCGCCAAGCAGCGCGCGTTGGAATTTCAGCATGATGAACACCTTGATCGAATGAATGGGTAAGAGACTGATCAACAGGTGACGATCAAGGCGCGCGCGGACAGGCCAGGGTGAAACGGCGACGCGAGCGCCGAACGGCACGGCCGGCCAGCAGGAGAAGCCCGGTTCCCGCCAGCAGCGGTCCATCGGTGTTCCAGCCGCCATCGCTTGCCCCGGGGTTCTGGCACAGCGGACAGCTCCAGTCATCGGGCGATTCGGCATCCTCTGCCGGAGACGCATCGAAACCCGCACCGTCACTGGAACAGATGCCGCCCGCCAGCCCGCTCAATGCCAGGGCGCTGGCCTGACCGTGCCGCACGCCGCAGAAATGCAGGCTCAGCAGCACGCTCAGGCACAGCGTCCAGAGCAACAGGGGATGGGTTCGACGGGCAACAATCATGCCCGCGACTCTACCAGCCCCGGACCCGACTGCAAGAACCGCTGCAAGCGACCCGATGTCACGGGGCAGCCGTCGCCAGCGCGCCACGCAGTGCCGGCGCCAGCTCCTGCAGAATCGCCGGATCGTCGATTGTCGCCGGCGGGGCGCAGGGTTCGCCGGCCGCCATCTTGCGCAACACGGCGCGCAGGATCTTGCCCGAGCGCGTCTTGGGCAGTCGGCGCACGACCTGCACAAGCTGAAAACAGGCCAGCGCGCCCAGCTCCTCGCGCACCCGTGCCACCAGTTCAGCACGCAGGGTGTCTGGATCGATCTCGACGCCTTCCTTGCACACCACCAGCGCCAGCGGCAGCTGGCCCTTGAGCGTGTCCGGCACACCGATCACCGCGCATTCGGCCACCGCCGGATGACGCGCCACGCGATCCTCCATCTCTCCGGTGGACAGCCGATGACCGGCGACATTGATGACATCGTCGGTGCGGCCCATGACATAGACGAAACCGTCGGCATCCAGGTAGCCACCGTCGCCGGTCAGGTAATGCCCGGGCACCGCCTGCAGATAGGCCTGCCGATAGCGCTCGGAATCGTTCCACAGCGTCTGCGCGCACCCCGGCGGCAACGGCAGTGAGACCACGATGGCGCCCTCCTGGCCGGCGTCCAGCAACTCGCCCTCCTCGTTCACCACCAGCACGTGGTAGCCCGGTACCGCCGCGTTGCTCGAACCGACCCTGCGTGGATAGTCGTCCAATCCCACGCAGGGCGCAGTCACCGGCCAACCGGTCTCGGTCTGCCACCAATGATCGTGCACCGGCCGGGCGGTCTGCTCCTCCAGCCACTGGTGCGTGCTGGAATCCAGCCGCTCGCCGGCCAGGAACAGCGCGCGCAACGAGCCCAGATCGTGGTGGCCGAGCAGTTCGCCGCGCGGATCTTCCTTGCGCACCGCGCGAATGGCGGTCGGCGCACAGGTCAGCGCATTCACCCGGTACTCCTCGATCACCCGCCAGATCGCCCCGGCATCCGGCGTGCGCACCGGCTTGCCTTCGTAGAACACCGTGATGCAGCCAGCCATCAGCGGGCCGTAGACGATCATCGAATGGCCGACCACCCAGCCGATGTCCGACAGCCCCCACCAGACGTCGCCCGGCCGCATGCCGTAGACCCGCTCGAAGCAGTAGCGCAGCGCCACCGCGTGGCCGGCGTTGTCGCGCACGATGCCCTTCGGCCGCCCGGTGGTGCCGGAGGTATAGAGGATGTACAGCGGATCGCCGCCGAGCACCGGCACCGGCTCAACGGCTGGCGCCTGCGCCACCTGTTGCGCCCAGTCCAGATCGCGACCGTCGCGCAACGCCGCCGGTGCCTGCGGGCGCTGCAGCACCATGACTCGTTGCGGCGGATGCTCGGCCAGCGCCAGCGCCTTCTCCACCAGCGGCTGATAGACAATGACCCGGTCGAACTCGATGCCGCAGGAGGCGGTGAGCAGCAGCTTCGGCCGGGCATCGTCGATGCGCACCGCCAGCTCCTGCGGCGCAAAGCCGCCGAACACCACCGAATGCACCGCCCCCAGGCGGGCACAGGCCAGCATGGCCATGGCCGCCTCCGGCACCATGGGCATGTAGATGACCACCCGATCGCCCTTCTCCACTCCCAGCGCGCGCAACGCACCGGCCAGGCGGGCGACCTCGTCGCGCAGCTGGCGATAGCTGTACTGGCGCTTTATGCCGCTGACCGGCGAGTCGTAGAGCAGCGCGGGCTGTCCACCGCGCCCATCCTCGATGTGCCGGTCCAGCGCCAGATAGGCCGTGTTGAGCAGCGCATCGGCAAACCAGCTGTGCGTACCGTCATCCAGCGCACGCAGGGTTTCGCGCGGCGCCCGAAACCAGTCCAGATCGCGGGCCTGCTCGGCCCAGAAGTCGGCGGGTTCCGCCAGTGAACGCCGGTAGTCCTGCGGGTAACTCATGGGTGTCTGCCTCGCCGTCACGCCATCGATGACGTCGAGTATGGTTCGCCACCCGCGGCTCGCCAGATCGGCTTTGGTCGGGATGGGAAAGCGCTATCAGCGGGCCTCCACCTGCCCGCTGTACCAGGCCACCGCCGCCGCCAGGCTTGCGCAGCCGGCGATGACCAGCGCCATCGGCAGCGCGCTGCCGTCATGCAGCACGCCGACCAGCGCACTGGCCAGCGCCGCCACGCCGAACTGCAGACTGCCCATCAGCGCCGACGCACTGCCGGCCTGGCGACCCTGACGGGCCATGGCACAAGCGGCGGCATTCGGCAGGATGCAGCCCAGGCAGGCCATGGCGACGAACAGCGGCAGCAACAGCAGCCACAGGGGCGCGCGCCAGGCCGCGAACGCCAGCAGCAGCAACGCGCAGAAGAGAAACAGTCCGCTCAGCCGGCGCAGCCAGAATCCCGGACCACGGAAGCGCATCAGCCAGGCATTTAGCTGCGCGGCGAGGATGAAGCCGGCAGCATTCATGCCAAACAGCCAGCCGTAGTGCGCGGCGGGCACGCCATACAGCTCGATGAACACGAAGGGCGAGCCGGCCATGTAGGCGAACATGGCCGAAATCGACAGGCCACCGGCCAGGGCGAAGGCCAGAAATTCGCGGTCACGCAACAACCCCAGGTAGCGTTTCAGACTGCCGCGCAGCGGCAGGCGCTCGGCACCGGCCGGCAGGGTTTCCGGCAGCCAGCGGTACAGCGCCAGACCGACCAGCGCGCTGAACAGCGTCAGGCTGTAGAAGATCGACTGCCAGCCGAACAGCTGCAGCAACAGGCCGCCGGCCAGCGGCGCGAGGATCGGCGCCACGCCCATCACCAGCATCAGTTGCGAGAACAGCCTGGCGGCGTCGCGCGGCTCACAGAGGTCGCGTACCACGGCGCGCGAGACCACCATGCCGGCGCAGCCGCCGAGGGCCTGGGCCAGCCGCGCGGCGATCAGCGCGTCGAGGCTAGGCGCCAGTGCGCAGGCCAGCGAGGACAGCACGAACAGTGTCACGCCGAACAGCAGCGGCCCGCGCCGGCCGTAGCGATCGGCCAGCGGTCCGTAGATCAGCTGGCCGACCGCCAACCCGATGAAATACACCGCCAACGACTGCTGCACCTGCTCGACATCGGTGCCGAAGGCCTGCGCCAGGGTGGGGAAAGCGGGTAGATAGAAGTCGGTGGCCAGCGGCCCGAAAGCCGACAGCGCGCCTAGAATCAGCAGCAGACGAAGAGGCATGAACGACAGGAGTCCCGGATTGAGCGCGCCGAAAAGGGCTGCGACTCTCTTACATACACTGACGTTTGTAAATGACGAATCGACAATGCCGCCTCATTTACCGCCCCCCGAGCCTCGGACCCAATGCGTCGAACCAAAGAAGATGCCGAGAAGACCCGCGCCGCCATTCTAAGCGCCGCCGAGCAGTTGTTTCTCGAGCGCGGCGTGGCGCACACCAGCCTGGAGCACATCGCCCGGGCCGCCGGGGTCACCCGTGGCGCCGTCTACTGGCATTTCCAGAACAAGGCCGACCTGTTCACCGCCATGCTCAATCAGGTGCGCCTGCCCCCGGAGCAGCTCGCCGAAATGCTCAGCGCCGATCCGCAGCTGTCGCTGACCTCGCTGCGCGACCTGTGCGTCGGCGGCCTGCAGATCCTGGTGCACCACGAACAGAAGCGGCGCATTCTCACCGTGCTGATGCAGCGCTGCGAATTCACCGATGAGCTGCGCCCGGCCGAAGAGCGCCACAATCAGTTCATCAACCAGTTCATCGATATCTGCGAAGGCCTGCTGGTCGAGTGCGAACAGCATGGCCAGTTGCATCCCGGCATCAACGCCCACCAGGCCTCGCGGGCGGTGAATGGCCTGCTGATCGGCCTGATCGGCGACTGGCTGCGCGCGCCGGAACGCTTCGATCCCCTGACCGATGCCGGGCCGATCTTCGATGCGCTGTTCCGCGGCCTGATTCGCGAGCGCGCCTGATCCGCTGGGCCGCTTGACCTTGCCATGAGGTCAAGGTCGAGCATAGGGTGACTCGCAAGGAGAAGCCCATGTCCGCCACTCTCGATTTCCCCATCAGCGGTATGACCTGCGCCAGCTGCGCCGGCCGGGTCGAACGCGCGCTCAATAAGCTCACTGGCGTGCGCCACGCCGAAGTCAACCTGGCCAGCGAGCGCGCCCGCGTCGAAAGCGATGGCGCCACGCTGGACGAGCTGATCGCCGCCGTGGAAAAGGCCGGCTATCAGGTACCGGCGCGCAGTCTGGAGCTCGCCATCACCGGCATGACCTGCGCCAGCTGTGCCGGGCGCGTCGAGCGCGCCTTGCAAAAAGTAGCGGGCGTGCGTTCGGTCAGCGTCAACCTGGCCGGCGAGCGCGCCCATGTGCAACTGGTCGGCGAGGTGAACGACGCCGTACTGATCGCCGCCGTCGAAAAGGCCGGCTACCAGGCCAGCCTGACCGACCGCGTCAGCACCGACGGCGTGGACGCCGAGCAGCGCCTGCGCCGTGAACGACTGAAATTGATCCTCGCCCTGCTGCTGGCCGCGCCGCTGGTCATCCCCATGTTCGGCGACCTGTTCGGCCTGCACTGGATGCTGCCCGCCTGGGCGCAATTCCTGCTGGCCACACCGGTGCAGTTCATCCTCGGCGCGCGCTTCTACCGCGCCGCCTGGAAAGCCGTGCGCGCCGGCGCTGGCAACATGGACCTGCTGGTGGCCATGGGCACCAGCGCCGGCTACGGCCTGAGCCTGTATCAATGGTGGGCCACACCGGCCGGCGGCACCCCGCACCTGTATTTCGAAGCCTCGGCGGTGGTCATCGCCCTGGTGCTGCTCGGCAAGTACCTGGAAAGCCGTGCCAAGCGCCAGACCAGCGCGGCGATCCGCGCCCTGGAAGCGCTGCGTCCGGAGCGTGCGCGGCGCCTGAGCGAGGGTCGCGAGGAAGACGTACCGATGGCCCTGCTGAAGATGGACGATGTGGTGGTGGTACGCCCCGGCGAACGCTTCCCGGTGGACGGCGAAGTGATAGAAGGCGAAAGCCAGGCCGACGAGGCGCTGATCAGCGGCGAGAGCCTGCCGGTCGCCAAACAGCCCGGCAGCCAGGTAACCGGCGGCGCCATCAACGGCGACGGGCGTCTGCTGGTACGCACCACAGCACTCGGCGCGGAAAGCGTGCTGGCGCGCATCATCCGCCTGGTGGAAGACGCCCAGGCCGCCAAGGCGCCGATCCAGCGTCTGGTCGACCGTGTCAGCCAGGTGTTCGTACCGGCGGTGCTGGTCATCGCCCTGCTCACTCTCGGCGGCTGGCTGCTGGCCGGCGCCGCGCTGGAAACCGCGCTAATCAATGCCGTGGCGGTGCTGGTCATCGCCTGTCCCTGCGCCCTTGGCCTGGCCACGCCGGCAGCGATCATGACCGGCACCGGTGTGGCGGCGCGTCACGGCATTCTGATCAAGGACGCCGAGGCTCTGGAGCGCGCCCATGCGGTGACGGTGGTGGCCTTCGACAAGACCGGCACCCTGACCTCCGGCCGGCCACGCATCGTGCACCTGCACGCCATAAGCGGCGACGAATCAGAGCTGCTGCGCCAAGCCGGCGCCCTGCAGCGCGGCAGTGAACATCCGCTGGCCCGCGCAGTGCTGGACGAATGCGCCGAACGCCAACTGGAGGTCCCGGACATTCGCGCCAGCCAGGCACTTGGCGGACGCGGCATCGCCGGCGAGCTGGCCGGTCGGCGCCTGGCCCTCGGCAACCGCCGTCTGCTCGAAGAACAGGGCCTGCAACCCGGCGAACTGGCCGCACAGGCCGGCGAGTGGGAAGCCGAGGGACGCACGCTGTCCTGGCTGATCGAACTCACCCCGCAAGCCCGGGTACTGGGTCTGTTCGCCTTTGGCGACACGCTCAAGGAAGGCGCCGCCGAAGGAGTCGCCGCGTTGCAGCAACGCGGCATCCACACCCACCTGATCAGCGGCGACAACCGCGGCAGCGCCCACAGCGTGGCGCGCCAGCTGGGCATCGAGCAGGTACACGCCGAAGTGCTGCCGGCCGACAAGGCCGCTGAAGTGACCCGGCTGAAGGACGGCGGCGCGGTGGTGGCGATGGTTGGCGACGGCATCAACGACGCCCCGGCACTGGCCGCCGCCGATGTCGGCATCGCCATGGGCGGCGGCACCGACGTGGCCATGCACGCCGCCGCCATCACCCTGATGCGCGGCGATCCGCGCCTGGTGCCGGCGGCGCTGGAAATCAGCCGGCGCACCTACGCGAAGATCCGCCAGAACCTGTTCTGGGCCTTCATCTACAACCTGGTCGGCCTGCCGCTGGCGGCGCTGGGCTTTCTCAGTCCGGTCATGGCCGGCGCGGCCATGGCGCTGTCCAGCGTCAGCGTGGTGAGCAACGCGTTGCTGCTCAAGCGCTGGAAACCGGAGGAGTGAGGCGATGAACATCGGCCAGGCGGCGAAGCACAGCGGCTTGTCGGCGAAGATGATCCGCTACTACGAATCCATTGGCCTGCTGCGCCCGGCCGGGCGCAGCGCCAGCGGCTACCGCACCTTCGCCCAGGATGATCTGCACCGCCTGGCGTTCATCCGCCGGGCGCGGGATCTGGGCTTCTCGCTGGAGGAAGTGGGCCGACTGCTGGCTTTGTGGCAGGACCGCCAGCGCGCCAGCGCCGACGTGAAGGCCCTAGCCAGCGCCCATGTGCAGGAACTGAACCGCAAGATCGCCGAACTCAGCGACCTGCGCGACACCCTGCAATCGCTGATGGAACATTGCCAGGGGAACGACCGCCCGGATTGCCCGATCCTCAGTGATCTGGAATCGGGGAGCTGTTGCGGTAAGGATTGATCGGGTGATGCACGAACCCTAGGGCGGTCAACGTTGTTCCGGCCGCCGGGCGGGTCCGCGACGCCGTATCGGTGGACAAGAAAAGCGTTGTCCACCCTACGTAGCTAATCGGCTGTGGCACGAACCGCTGTCAGCGCGCCTGCGATTGCAGATAGTTCTGCAGACCAACCCGATCGATCAGCCGCAGTTGCTGTTCCAGCCAGTAGGCATGGTCTTCCTCGGTGTCGTGCAACTGCACCACCAGCAAATCGCGACTGACGTAGTCACCCGCCTGCTCGCACAGCTCTATGCCCTTGGCCAGCGCGGCGCGCACGCTGTATTCCAGCGCCAGGTCGCTGCGCAGCATCGCCGGAACGTCGGCGCCCGGGTTGATGGCTTCCGGTGTCATATCCGGAGTGCCTTCCAGGAACAGGATGCGCTGCAGCAGCACGTCGGCGTGCTGGGTTTCCTCTTCCATTTCGTGATTGATGCGCTCGTACAGCTTGGTGAAACCCCAGTCGGCATACATGCGCGAATGCAGGAAATACTGGTCGCGCGCGGCCAGCTCGCCCTTGAGCAGGACCTTCAGGTAATCGACGACTTGCGCTTGGCCTTGCATGGTTGAACTCCTCGGGCACCACGGCGGACTGACCCGGCAAGCTTCGGCCCGTCACGGCCCAAGGTCAAGACGCGTGTTACCCACAAAGCCTGGGGATAACCCGGTGGAGAAGCTGTCCACCGAACCCGTTAGACCCGGTGGCTCCAGGGGCTGCCCTCAAATCGTGCACTTATCGTCCAAGTACTTGTTGGTAAAGGGAAAATCGCCGGACCTTTATTCACAAATGCGGCGCTGGTTACCCACAAAGCCTGGGGATAACTCCGTGGAGAAGCTGTCAACCAACGCTGGCCAGGCCCGCCATACGGGGCCCGACCTCAGATTGTGCAGGTTTTGGCCACCTCAGCTTTCCAGGATCGCCACCACGCCCTGCCCGCCGGCGGCGCAGATGGACACCAGTCCGCGTTTACCCGGCCCGGCTTCATGCAGCAGCTTGGCCAGATGGGCGACGATGCGTCCGCCGGTGGCGGCAAACGGGTGGCCGGCAGCCAGCGAGCTGCCCTTGACGTTGAGCTTGCTGCGATCGATCGAGCCCAGCGGCGCATCCAGACCCAGGCGCGTCTTGCAGTAGTCGGCGTCTTCCCAGGCTTTCAGGGTGCACAGCACCTGGGCGGCGAAAGCCTCGTGGATCTCGTAGAAATCGAAGTCCTGGAGGCGCAGGTCGTGGCGGGCCAGCAGGCGTGGCACGGCGTAGACCGGCGCCATCAGCAAGCCTTCGGCGCCGTGCACGAAATCTACCGCCGCCGCCTCGCCGTCATTGAACCAGGCCAGAATCGGCAAACCGCGCGCCTTGGCCCACTCCTCGCTGGCCAGCAGCAGCACCGACGCGCCATCGGTCAGCGGCGTGGAGTTGGCGGCGGTCAGGGTGCCGCGTCCGCTCTTGTCGAACACCGGTTTGAGGGTGGCCAGCTTATCGAGATCGATATCCGGGCGCAGGTTCTGGTCGCGGCTCAGGCTGCCGAACGGGGTCAGCAGATCGGTGTGCCAGCCCTCCTCGTAGGCGGCGGCGAGCTTGCGGTGGCTTTCATAGGCCAGTCGATCCTGTTCGTCGCGGGGAATTTGCCAGTGCTGGGCCATGCGTTCGCAGTGCTCACCCATCGACAGGCCGGTACGCGGCTCGCCATTGCGCGGAATGTGCGGGACCAGATGTCCGGGACGCACCTTGAGCAGGCTTTTCAGCTTGTCGCCGGTGGACTTGCCGCGATTGGCCTCCAGCAGGATGCGGCGCAGCCCTTCGTTGACGCCGATCGGCGCGTCCGAGGTGGTATCCACGCCGCCAGCGATGCCGCAGTCGATTTGCCCGAGCGCGATCTTGTTGGCGACCAGAATGGCCGCTTCCAGGCCGGTGCCACAGGCCTGCTGGAGGTCATAGGCCGGTGTCTGCGGGGACAGCCGCGAGCCGAGCACGCTTTCGCGGGTCAGGTTGAAGTCGCGCGAATGCTTGAGCACAGCACCGGCGACCACCTCGCCCAGGCGTTCGCCATGCAGGTTGAAGCGCTCGATCAGACCTTCCAGGGCGGCAGTGAACATCTCCTGGTTGCTGGCGGTGGCGTAGACGGTATTGGAACGGGCGAACGGGATGCGGTTGCCGCCGACAATGGCGACCCGGCGCAGCTGGGCCATGAACGGACTCCTGGAAGGTGATGAGGCGGCTGTAGGCTAGCGGCCCGCGCGCGCCTCGCATTGGCCGCCTCGCCACCTGACCGGTCAGTCCGGTCAATGCAGGATGCGCGACAGCGGGTAGAGTGCACGCCATTCTGCCCTTGCCGGAGTTTTCCCCATGTCCGACCGCTACCTGGATTTCGCCAACTCCACCCTCGGCCGCCGCCTGGTCGGCGCGGTCGGCCTGCCGCGCCCGACCCCGCTGGAGCGCTGGGTCAGTGGCCGGTCGCGCCCGGTGGACGGGGCGATCCTGCTCGGTGGCGGCGCACTGGCCGGCACGCTGGCCAGCAGCCTCAAACGGCTAAGTAACGAGCTGTATGCCGACCGCGACGGTCTGGGCGAACTGGCGCGCTGGCCGGGCGCCAGCAAACTCAAGGCGCTGGTGTTCGATGCCAGCGATATCCACAGCCCCGAACAGCTGATCGACCTGCAGCGCTTCTTCCAGCCGGCACTGCCGCACCTGGCGACCTGCCCGCACATCCTGGTCATCGGCCGCGCGCCGGAAAGCCTCGCCGATCCCTTCGCCGCCAGCGCCCAGCGCAGCCTGGAAGGCTTCACCCGCTCGCTGGCCAAGGAAGTGCGCCGTGGCGGCACCGTGCAGCTGCTGTACGTGGCCGAAGGCGCCGAAGACCAACTGGAAGGCGCGCTGCGCTTCTTCCTGTCGCCGAAGAGCGCCTACGTCTCCGGCCAGGTGATCCGCCTGCAGGCCAGCCAGGCGCAAGTGAAGGACTGGAGCCGTCCGCTGGCCGGCAAGCGGGCGCTGGTCACCGGCGCCTCGCGCGGGATCGGCGCGGCCATCGCCGAAACCCTGGCGCGCGATGGCGCCGATCTGTTGCTGCTCGACGTGCCGCAGGCCGGCACCGCGCTGGAAGCGCTCGCCGCGCGCCTCGGTGGTCGTGCCCTGGCGCTGGACATCTGCGCCGAGGACGCCGCGCAGCGCCTGACCGAGGCGCTGCCGGAAGGTGTGGATATCGTGGTGCACAACGCCGGCATCACCCGCGACAAGACCCTGGCGAAGATGAGCGAGGAACAGTGGCGCTCGGTGATCGACGTCAACCTGCGCGCCCCGCAGCGCTTGACCCAGGCGCTGCTGGACAGCGGCACGCTGCGCGACGAAGGCCGGGTGGTGCTGATCGCCTCGATCAGCGGCCTCGCCGGTAACCTCGGGCAGACCAACTACGCAGTCAGCAAGGCCGGCCTGATCGGCTTGGCCCAGGCCTGGGCGCCGCTTTTGGCGCCGCGCGGCATCACCCTCAACGCGGTGGCGCCGGGCTTTATCGAAACGCAGATGACCGCCGCCATTCCCTTCACCATCCGTGAAGCCGGCCGACGCATGAATGCGCTGAACCAGGGCGGTCTGCCGCAGGATGTAGCCGAAGCGGTGGCCTGGCTGGCCCAGCCGAGCAGCGGCGCGGTAAGCGGTCAGGTGTTGCGGGTCTGTGGACAAAGTCTGCTGGGCGCCTGAGACGCCCAGCAGTCAGGAAATCCGCGCGGCGGCCTTGCCGCGACGGCGAAACTCCACCGGGGTTTCGCCGACCCAACGCTTGAAGGCCCGGTAGAAGGTGCTTGGTTCGGAAAAACCGGTGCGCTCGACGATCACATCGATGCGTTCGTCGGTCTTGATCAGCAGGTCCTTGGCCAGCCGGCAGCGGTAGTCGGTGACCAGATCATTGAAACGCACGCCGGCCAGCGACAGGCGCTCGCGCAGGCGGCGGGTAGGCATGTTCAGGCGCACCGCCACCTGTTCCAGGGTGGGACCGCCGTCCAACAGCAACTGGCCGATCAGCTCACGCACCTGACGCACCAGATCCAGTCGTTCCACTTCATGCAATTGGCGACGCGCCAGCGATTCATGCATGCGCAGCAGGTCCGGCGCGGCATGTCGCGAGGGGCGCTCCAGCACGGCCGCATCGAACACCAGCGCATAGCGCGACGAATCCAGGCGCACCGGGCAGCCATACACGTCGGCGTAACGCTCGGCGGGAGCGCCTTTGGCATGCATGAACTGCACTTCCTGCGGCCGGAACGCACCTTCGGTCAGCGCCGAGAACAGGCGGATCACCGCACCGGCGAGCATTTCCGGAAAATGGCGGGACAGATCGGGGGTGGCGCTCAGTACCAGCACGGCCCGCTCGCCATCCTCTTCCAGGCTCGCGGACAGGGTGTCGGACAGCAAGCGGACATAGCGAAGCGCATGTTTCAGGCCGTCGCCGAAGGTGGGACTGGAGAGGAACAGGTATTCGAGGAGCAGCCCGTGATAGGGCGCCAGATGCGCCACCAGATGCAGACCCACATGCTCCTCGCCACAGGCTTCGGCGCAGGCCTGCCAGAACGGCCCCTGGGCGTTGTGAGGAAAACGCCCGTGCGGCAAACCCTCCGCCGGCAGCCCCAACTGGACCAGCACGGGAGCCGGATCGGTACCACTGGCACGCAGGGCCTCGATCACCGGGCGCAAGAGCGCCGCGTCGTCGGTCAGATCTCGCATCGTCATTTTTGGTTTTTCTTGTGGAGGCGTGACGACCGCATCTTAGACAGCTTTTCGTTACCCGCTCAAGGCAACAGCGCTACGGAATGGCTGATACGTCACCCTCCCGCGACAGCCGGGCCAATGCCAACGGCGGTAAAGCCCCGGAAGCTTTGCCGCCATCGGAATCAAGGAGAGCCACCGATGCGCACCGACTGGCAAGAACTGCCCCGCGCCCCCGCCCTGCCCGGCCTGTTTGCGCGTGCAGCGCTGCGCCGTGGCATTCGCGGCCGAATCCTGCCCAGCCGTGGCCTGGCCTGCACCCTGAGCGTCGACCCCGACAACCTGGCGCGCTATCGCGAACTGTGCGGCTATGCCGACGACGGCCGGCTGCCATCGGCCTACCCGCATATCCTGGCCTTCGCCCTGCAACTGAAACTGCTGACTGCCAGCGACTTTCCCTTTCCGCTGCTTGGCCTGGTGCATCTGGAGAACCGCATACGCGTACTGCGCACGCTCGGCGGGCTCGGACCCTTTCGCATCAGCGTGACCACCGAGCGGCTGACGCCCCATGACAAGGGCGTGACCTTCAGCGTCATCACCCGCCTGGAAGACCAGCTCGGCCTGCTCTGGGAGGGCGACAGCCGCATTCTCTATCGCGGCCTGCGCCTGGAGGGCACGCCGCCGGCACGGGTCGAGCCGGAACCGCTGCCGCTGGAGGAAATCGCCCACTGGCACGCCCCGGCGGACATCGGCCGACGCTACGCGCGGGTCGCCGGCGACTTCAACCCGATTCACATGACCGGCCCGACGGCCAAACTGTTCGGTTTCCCCCGTGCCATTGCCCACGGCCTGTGGAACAAGGGTCGCGCGCTGAGTGCGCTGGGCGAACGCTTACCGGACAGCGGCTATGAAGTGGAGGTGCGCTTCCAGAAGCCGGTGCTGCTGCCCGGCGACGTGCGCCTGCTGGCCAGCGCCCCGGCGCCGGAGGGCCAGTTCGTATTGCGCGGCCGGAAGGATCTGCCGCACATGAGCGGCGTGTGGCGGCCAATCGTAACGACGACGCCCATGTAGACCTGCTTTTGGAGGGGCTTAGCCGCAACCGGGTGTGGCCTGCACGGAAAAAGCATCGCGGCTAAAGCCCCTCCTTGCCATGCGAATCGCCTGTAGGGCCGGCTTTATGCCGGCCAGCGGAATCACGCCCGGGCACAGATGCTTATTCCGACCCCCGTCGGCCGGGATAAACCCGCCCCCCACACGAGCCCGCCTCAACATCCGGGCTTATCCCCGCCGGCATCTTCCGGGATAATCCGCGCAGTTTTCCCGGAGCCGCCATGAATCTCGACGCCCTCACCGCCCGCCTGCATGCCATCCGCGACGCCAACGACTGGCGGCGCTTCCACAGTCCGAAGAACCTGACCATGGCCGCAAGCGTGGAAATGGCCGAGCTGGTGGAAATCTTCCAGTGGCTGAGCGAGGACGAATCACGGCAGTTGGCGCCTGAGAAACTGGAACATGCTGGCCAGGAAATCGGCGACGTGGTCCTTTACCTGCTGCTGTTGTGCGCCGAGCTGGGCCTGGACATGGATCAGGTGGTGCGCGCCAAGCTGGCCGATACCGAACGGCGTTACCGGAAATGAGCGACCGTCACTTCGATGCTCTGGCGGTGCGCTTCGCCGAGAAGATCTATGGCGGCGCCAAGGGCGCCATCCGCCTGGCCGTGTTGCAGGCCGACCTCGGTGAAGCGCTGCCGTCCCGGCCGCTGCGCGTGCTGGATGTCGGCGCTGGGCTTGGCCACATGAGCCTGTGGCTGGCCGGCCTGGGGCATCAGGTGACCCTCGCCGAACCGGCCGCGCCGATGCTGGACGGCGCCCGCCAGCGCTTCGCCGAGGCCAACCTGCCGGCGCAGTTCATCCAGGCCTCCTGGCAGGAACTGGCGGCCCAGGCCCACGAACCCTACGACCTGGTGCTCTGCCACGCCGTACTGGAATGGCTGGCCGAACCCGCCGCCATCCTCGCGCCGCTGCGCCAGCTGACCGCCACCGATGGCTGGCTGAGCCTGGCGTTCTACAACCGCGACGCGCTGATCTACCGCAACCTGCTCAAGGGCCACTTCCGCAAGCTGCGCAAGGAACAGTTCGCCGGCGAGGGACAGAGCCTGACCCCGCAGCGTCCGCTCGACCCGCGAGAGCTGGAAGCCCAGCTGGCGCCGCACTGGCAGATCGAGACGCGCAGCGGCGTACGCGTGTTCCACGACTACATGCCGACGGAATTCCAGGGCAAGGCCTCGCTCGAAGACCTGCTGGAGATGGAACTGACCTACCGTCGCCACCCCGCCTTCGCCGGCCTGGGTCGCTATCTACACTGGGTATGTCGACCCACTGACTGACCGGGGGAGCCATGCTCCGCTCTGTCCTGCTTGGCCTGTGCCTGGCGTTGTCCGCCTGCCAGACACCGAATCCCTATACCGCCGCCTCGTTGCCCGAGACGGCCGAGCGGCGTGATCTGGATGCCACGCCACCCCGCGATTACGCGAGCTACCGCACCTGGCGCTGGCAACAGCAGCCGGCCGGCAGCGGCGACACGCCCGCCAGCGAATTTCACACCGCCGTCAGCGCCGAACTGGAGCGGCTCGGCCTGCGCCAGAGCCGCGATGCGCAGGCCGATCTGACCGTGCGTGCCGGCCTGCAGCGAGCCCAGCGCCTGGAGCAGTACGTGGAGCCCTACGGTGGCTACCACGGCTACCCCCACCGCTACGGCATCTGGGCCACCGGCCCGAGGGTCTATAGCTACCGCCGCGAGGTGCTGGTGGTGGATATTCAGCTGTTCGACAGCGCCGACGGCCAGCTCATCTGGCGCGGCCAGGGCGAATCATCGGCCGACGAGGCCCAGCGTGACCGGCTGTACCAGGCCGTGCGCGAAGCGCTGTCCGGCTTTCCGCCGTAGACTGATCGGCATCACCGAATCGGAGGTCACCGTCATGCTGTACCGCCTCTTGCTGATTCCGCTGTTCCTGCTGCTGGGCGCCTGCCAGAGCACCATGGAGCTGGATTACGACCCCAACCGCGACTTCGCCGCCTACCGCAGCTGGAGCTGGCAGGAGCCCCCGGTGCGCTATCACCCGGAACAATCCCCGCTGCAAAGCGACCTGACCGAGCAGCGCATCCGCGAGGCGGTGGGCCAGCAACTGGAGCAGCGCGGCCTGCGCCAGGCGAGCAGCGGTCAGGCCGATCTGAACGTGCAGGTGTGGTTCAGCGTGGAGCGCCGCCAGGACAGCTACACCACCTACACTGGCGGCATGTTCATGGGTTATCCCGGCGGCTGGTGGGGCGGCCCGTCCTACGCCCAGACCCACCAGTACGAATACCGGGTCGGCATCCTGCAGGTCGATCTGCTGGATGGACACGATGGCCGTCTGGTCTGGCGCGGTAGCGATGAACAGGTGCTGCGGCGTAACCAGCAGAGCCCCAGCGAGCGTGCCCAGCTGATCCGCGAGACGGCGGCGCGGGTGCTCAGCCAGTACCCGCCGCACTCACGCTGACGGAGACGACATGGACAGTCGGGAGGTGCTGATTCTAATCACCAGCGGACCGAGCACCCCGGCCCGCTGCGCCGCGCCGTTCCATGTCGCCACCCTGCTGGCCTGCATGGACGCCCGAGTCACGCTGTTTCTCACCGGCGAAGCCACACAACTGGCGCGTCGCGACGTGGCCGAATCGCTGCGCGCCGCGCCGGACGGCGAATCCGTGCTGCACTTCATCCGCCAGGCCAAACAGGCCGGCGCGCGCCTGCTGATGTGTCGCCAGCCGGGCGTAGCGCTGGACGAGACGCTGCTGATCGAGGAACTGGATGAAATCTCCAGCGGCGGCGAACTGGCCCGACTGATTCTCGAAACGGAAAAGGTGCTGAGCCTATGAACATCCAGGGATTGGAGTTTCCCGATGCGTTGTATTACGCCCCCGCGCTGGGCCTCTGGCTGCGTGAGGAGGCGGACGGGGAACTGACCCTCGGCCTGAACGCCTACGGCTGCGCGCTGTATGGGGAAATCTTCGCCTTCACGCCCAAGCGCCTCGGGGGGCGCATCGAGGAAGGGCGCAGCTTCGGTGTACTGGAATTCGCCAAAGCGGCCACCTCCTCGCGCAGCCCGCTGAGCGGCGAACTGAGCGCGGTCAACGAGGCGCTTGAGCAGCGGCCGGCACTGATCCATCGCGATTGCTACGCCGCCGGCTGGCTGGTGCGCCTGCGCCCGGAGGACTGGCCCGCGCAGCGCCAGCGCTTCCCCCAGGGCGAAGCGGCCCGCGCGGCGCTGGAAAAACAGATGCGCCTGGATGGCTACGACCCGGACAACCCGGCGGTGCAGGCGTTGAAATGGAAGTGAGGGTTGAGGCGCGGTGCCGTGGTGTTTTTGTAGGAGCCAGCCATGTAGGGCCGGGTTTATCCCGGCCAACCGGGGCGGGAACGAAACCAAAGGCTGGGCCGAAACTCCGCTGGCCAGCGTAAAGCCGGCCCCACAAGGCTCCCTCACAGCAGTCGCGCATCCGGTAGGGCGACCAGCGCCGTTCTGGCCGCCGTTGGCGCAACACGAAAACTGGCGGAAGGCAGTAGGAGTCGAACCTACCCGGGAGCGGCTGCCGCCCCCAACCGGGTTTGAAGCCCGGCCGCGCCACCGGACACGCTTGCCTTCCGTGGGTCGCCAGTGACTATAGCCGCCACGCTCCTTCCTGCCGCCAACGCGTGCGCATCGACCGATCATCGCGGCAGGGTCGATGGCCAATGCCTGGCAGTCCGGCCGTTCGCTGCCCGCCCAGTGACAGCGGGCCGGGTGCATCGTTCGACTGGCGTATCAGTTCCGTCAGGGTTTTCCGGTTCGGGGTCATGGTCCTGCTCCGCTTGGCGGTACGGCACCATGATCGGCGCGCCGTCATGACAGACCGATGACCCGAACGAGCCGCTCGTCGCATTCAGCAGGGAAGAAGCAGTCCACTGTCCCGCCGCACCCGGCGTTCATTGCCGAAGCGGCGAGTCAGGCCGACGCGGTCAAAGTATTCCAGCAACTGGATGCTGCGCTTGCGGCCCAGGCCGATGCGGTCGCGAAAGGCTGCGGCGCGCACAGCACCCTGTTCCTCTTCGAGCGCCAGCAGAATCTGCGCGCCGCGCCGCAGGGTGGCCTCCGGATAAAACAGATCACGCACTACCTGTTGCAGCTGTCCCAGCCGGGCCAGCTTGCGCAGCAGCAGGCGCATCTCGGCTTCGGGTGTGCTGGTGTCGCGGGCCAGATCCCGCACCCAGGGTGGATCGAAACCGCCGGCTTCCAACAGCGGCCAGATACGCGCCTTGAGAATTTCCTCCGCCTCGCCCAGGCGCACCTGATGGTCCGGGCGATGCAGCCAGGGTCCGCTGCTGGCCAGCTCGCCACTGGCCAGGCTTTCTTCCAGCCGGGCGATAAATACCGCACGCTCCAGTTGCGGCAGCGCGTAGCGGCGCAGACGATCACGGTCCGGACCCAACTCATCCGGCAGTTCTTCATGAAAGCGTTGCAGACTGGCAACCAGTGTTTCACCCAGTTGCCGCCAGCGCTCGGCCAGAAACAGGCGCGGGCCGACGCGAGTGGCAATGCGTACCACGCCTTCCGGCAGTGGCCAGCTATCGGGTAAGCGATTGAACTGCCGTTCCAGCATGGCCGGTTCCAGGCCATTGGCTGCCTGGGCCAGCAACACCGGCAGCGCCGCTTCCAGCCCGCCATTTACCAGTGCGTACAGTTGCGCCAGACGTTCCGGGCTGCGCCGCTGCCGGCTGGGCGCAAAGGGATCGAGCACACGCCCGCCACCCAGGGTTTGCCGCGCGCTCTGGTCGCGCAGCACCAGGGCATCGCCATGCACGGCGTGCAGCGGCGCATTCACCACCAGTTGCGCCAGCCCGCTACCGCCGGGCTCCAGCAGCTCGCCTTCCAGCAGGGCAACGCGCCCGGTGACATCCTGCGCGCCGAGGTGCACATGCACCGGTGTCCAATGCCGTAGCGGGCGCGCGCCGGGCAACAGACGCAGCTGCACATCCAGCCGGCTGGACGGCGCGTGCAGCGCCGGCGCCAGCAGCCAGTCCCCGCGCTTGATGCGTTCCGGGCTCAGCCGCTCGCCGACCAGGTTCACCGCCACCCGTTGACCGGCCCGGGCCTGCTCCGCCACCTGATTCTGGGCATGCAGGCCGCGCACCCGCACCTTCAGCCCGGACGGGCTGAGGAGCAGTTCATCACCCACGCGCACCGTGCCCGCGAACGCGGTGCCGGTCACCACCGTGCCGGCGCCGCCAATACTGAACACCCGGTCGATGGCCAGACGGAAATGACCTTCGCTACCCCGCGCCCGGCAGGCACGGGCTTCCTCGGCCAGCGCGGCGCGCAAGGCGTCCACGCCTTCGCCGCTGATCGCCGACAGGGCAAACAGCGGCGCGCCGGCCAGCGGTCCGGCGGCCAGCAACTGGCGCACTTCGGCGGCGACCATCTCCACCCGCGCCGGCTCGACGCGGTCAGTCTTGGTGATCGCCACCAGCGCGCGGGGAATGCCCAGCAATTCGACGATGGCCAGATGCTCGCGGGTCTGCGGCATCACACCGTCGTCGGCGGCGACCACCAGCAGCACCCGGTCGATGCCGCTGGCGCCGGCCAGCATGTTGTGGATAAAACGCTCATGACCGGGCACGTCGATAAAGCCCACCGGCTCATCCGCGCCCAGATCCAGGTATTGATAACTGAGGTCGATGGTCATGCCGCGCTCGCGCTCTTCGCGGCGGCGGTCGCCGGCCTGGCCGGTGAGGGCCTGGAGCAGCGTGGTCTTGCCGTGGTCGATATGGCCGGCGGTCCCGATGATCATTCGCGCAGCTGTGGCCACTGGGCCACAAAGGCCGGTTCGTCATCCAGCTGGCGCAGATCCAGCCACAGCGCATCGTCGTCGATACGGCCGAGCACCGGAATCGGCAGGCCGCGCAGGGCTTCTTCCAGCTGGCGCAACGCGCGGCTTCTGAGCCGGCGCGGCCGTTGCGGCGTGAAGCGCAGCGCCGCGCTCGGCAGCCGGGCCACTGGCTGGGCGCCGCTGCCGATCATGCCCAGCGCATCCACCGCTTCCACCTGCCAGTCCGCCGGCAATGTCAGCTGTGGCAGCAGACGCCGTGCCTGGGCGCGAATCTCCGCCTGCGGGCGGGTAAGCAGGCGCAGCGACGGCAATCGCTCGGCCAGTCGCTCGGGATCGCGGTACAGACGCAGCACCGTTTCCAGCGCGGCCAGGGTCAGCTTGTCGACGCGCAGGGCGCGCTTGAGCGGATTCTTTTTCAGACGCTGGATCAGTTCACGCTGGCCAACGATCAGCCCGGCTTGCGGACCGCCGAGCAGCTTGTCGCCGCTGAAGGTCACCAGCCCGGCGCCATCGGCCAGCGCCTGGCGCACCGTGGGTTCCTTGGGCAGGCCCCAGCGCGACAGGTCCAGCAGGCTGCCGCTGCCCAGGTCTTCCAGCAGTGGCAGACCATGGACGGTGGCGATGCGCGCCAGCGCTTCAGTCGGCACACTGGCGGTAAAGCCCTGCACGCTGTAGTTGCTGGTGTGCACGCGCATCAGCAGGGCGCTGCGCGCGCCGATGGCGGCTTCGTAGTCGCGGGCATGGGTGCGGTTGGTGGTGCCCACCTCGACCAGCTTCACCCCGGCGCGGGCCATGATATCGGGAATGCGGAAGGCGCCGCCGATCTCGATCAGTTCACCCCGCGAGATGATGCCTTCCTTGCGCGCGCCCAGGCTGTTGAGCGCCAGCAGCACGGCGGCGGCGTTGTTATTGACCACGGTAACCGCCTCGGCGCCGGTCAGCTCGCAGAGCAGTTCCTCGACCAACGCATCGCGGTCGCCGCGCCGGCCACTGGCCAGGTCGAATTCCAGATTGGAAGGATGGCGGGCGGCCAGGCACACCGCCTCGATGGCTTCCTCGGGCAGCAACGCGCGACCCAGGTTGGTGTGCAGCACCGTGCCGGTCAGGTTGAACACCCGTCGCAGCTGACTGCGCTCCCGGCTGGCCAGTCGCTCGCCGACCCGCCCAGCCAGCACGCCGGCCTCCAGCTCCATGGCGGACAGACGCCCCTGCAGGACCGGTTCGCGCAGCTCGTCCAGCAGCTCGCGCAGGCTACTCAGCAGTGCGGCGCGCCCGTGCCGCTCCTGCAGCGGCGCCATGGACGGCGCCTGTAACAGGCGTTCCACCGAAGGCAGGCGCAGCGCCTCGTTCATCCCTCGCCTCCCGGCGCCAGCAGCAGGTTGGGTGCCAGACGGTGAAAGCCCTGCTCGTTCATCAGCATGTCCAGATCCAGGCTGGCCAGGTCGGCGGACAGGCATTCGCCATCCGTGCGGCGTTCCAGGTAGAGCAGTTTGAGATAGCCATGACAGCTCGGGCAGGCCTCGGCCTGCATGTCGCCGGGCGTGCCGTCGCGACTTATGTAGTCCAGCTCGCGGGTGGACAGGCACTGGCTGCACTTGAGACGCACGAAGTGCCACTGCGCCGAACACAGCGAGCAGACCAGGTAGCGCAGGCCGTTGAATACGCCCTTATGGCGTATCACCCCGGCCATCGGCGGCGCGCCGCAGCAGGGGCAATGGGTCAGTTCGCCCGGCTCCGGCAGCGCCTCCAGGCGTTCGCGCAGACCCAGCAGCCAATGGGTCCAGGCGAGTTGCAGGCCGGCACCAAGGAACGGCACCAGCGACGCCGGCAATCCTTCGTACTGGCCGGCCAGCAGCGCCACGGCCCAGGCCCGGCGCTGGGCTTCATCAGCGCGGTGCAGGCGCGCCAGCGCAGCGCGCACCTCGGGATTGTCGGCGGTGTAGAAGACATCCAGCCAGGCATCCAACAAGGGTTGCCAGCCGTTCTCTCGCACCAGCGTGTCGGCAGTCAACGGCGGCAGGCCATGCTGCAGGGATTCCTCGATGCGTCGCGCGCTCAGCGCCGGCACGGCGGGCGGCTGATCCAGTACCTGTTGCTGGGCGCGGCAGACGCCGGCCAAAAGGCGCAGGTATTCGCCCAGCGCGTGATCGGTAGCCAGCGTGTCGAATTGCGTGGCACGCAGCGTGAAGAGGTTGTGCGGCGGCAGCTGGATGAACGGCGGCCGAACGGCCGCCGCCTCAATCTGCCCCGGTTCGAGAAGTTTCCCTGTCACACCACTGTCCTTTTGCGGATTTGCCGTTCAGCCTAGCTGCGGGGCGGCCTGTGCACGGTGCGTGTCGTCGGCGTCTCCTCGCCGGTCAGCTCGCGGTACCAGAGCACATGATGCTTGCGCGCCCAGGCGCGGCTGACGGTGCCGAACAGCATGGCGTCCATCGAGCCCTTGACCCAGATGCCGGCATACAC
>DATJDB010000004.1:0-5404 GCA_035497635.1 Pseudomonas sp.
AGATCAGCTCATAAAGCCGCTCGGCATCCCGCTCCATGCCGGACAGCTGGGTCGGGCGCAGTTGAACGTCGGAGGGGCGGATCGCTTCGTGCGCTTCCTGGGCGCCTTCCTTGCTCGAATATAAGGTCGGCTTCTCCGGCAGGTACTTGGCACCGAATTCGTCTTCGATGAAGCTGCGCACCATACTGATGGCGTCCTGCGACAGATTGGTCGAATCGGTACGCATGTAGGTGATGTAGCCCGCCTCGTAGAGACGCTGGGCCATCATCATGGTCTTCTTCACGCCAAAGCCCAGACGGTTACTGGCCGCCTGCTGCAACGTGGAGGTAATGAACGGCGCGGAGGGCTTGCTGGAGGTGGGCTTGTCCTCGCGCTTGGCGATCTTGTAGGTGGACGCTTTCAGACGCTCCAGGGCCGCCATGGCCTGGGCCTCGTTGACCGGCTTGAACGCCTTGCCCCTGTCGCGCATGACTTCGAAGCGCACCTTGTCCTGGCGCGCCGTGCCGAGGTCGGCATGGATTTCCCAGTATTCTTCCGGCACGAAGGCGCGAATCTCGCGCTCACGCTCAACCACCAGCTTCACCGCCACCGACTGCACCCGGCCGGCGGACAGGCCACGGGCGATCTTGGACCACAGCAGTGGCGAGACCATGTAGCCCACCACGCGATCAAGGAAGCGTCGCGCCTGCTGGGCATTCACGCGATTCAGGTCCAGCTCGCCGGGACTGGAGAAGGCTTCCTGGATGGCCTTCTTGGTGATTTCGTTGAATACCACGCGCTTGTAGCGGCTGTCGTCGCCACCGATGGATTCGCGCAGGTGCCAGGCGATGGCTTCCCCCTCGCGGTCCAAGTCGGTTGCGAGATAGATGGTGTCGGCATCCTTGGCGAGGCGCTTGAGCTCCTCGACCACCTTTTCCTTGCCCGGGAGGATTTCATACTGGGCCTGCCAGCCCTGCTCCGGATTCACCCCCATGCGGGCAAACAGTTGCTTGCGCGCCTTTTCCTTGGGTGACAGGCCATCTGCCGCAGCCTTGCCGCGCTTGGCCGGCTCCTTGTTCGCCGATCCGCTGGTCGGCAGGTCGCGGATATGGCCGATACTCGACTTCACAACGTACTGGTTGCCCAGGTACTTGTTGATGGTCTTGGCCTTGGCCGGTGATTCCACGATGACCAGCGATTTACCCATGGGTTGGAGAATTCCTGACAAATAAATAAAGAAGGAGCCGCCTTGCGCGGAACCGCTATATATAGTGGCGATCACGCCAAGGTCAAGCAGCCGGCGTCAAGCCCCCAGCTCCGGCCTGAGTCCAATCAGGGGCGCTTCTTCCCTGATCAAGGTGAAGCGCGGCAACCGTTCGCCGTTCAGATCGACCGTTTCACGGAACATGCGCAGCGGCCGAATCCACAGGCCGAAGTCACCATACAGCGCCTGGTAGACCACCATTTCCTCTTCGTTCTCCGAATGGCGGGCCACGCCGAACACACGGTACTCATGCCCCTTGTAATGGCGATACACGCCGGTCGTTATGCGCATCGATTCGACTCCGAACAACAGTTGCGTCAGCGGCTATCGGCAGGCATGAAGAAAACCCGACCCGCTGGCGCAAAAAATTCGCAAAAACAAAAAACCGGGGCACAGAGGCCCCGGTTCCTTTGATCCCGAGTGCTTAGACGCGTTCGAAGACCGTGGTGATGCCCTGGCCGAGACCGATACACATGGTCGCAACGCCCAGAGTACCGCCGTTCTGCTTCATCACGTTCAGCAGGGTACCCGAGATACGGGCGCCGGAGCAGCCGAACGGGTGACCCAGCGCGATGGCGCCGCCATTCAGGTTGACCTTCTGGTCCATCTTGTCCAGAACCTTGAGATCCTTGAGCACCGGCAGAGCCTGCGCAGCGAAGGCTTCGTTGAGCTCGATGTGGTCGATGTCATCGATGGTCAGACCGGCACGCTTGAGCGCCTTCTGGGTCGACGGCACCGGGCCGTAACCCATGATCGCCGGATCGACACCGGCCACCGCCATGGCGCGAATCACGGCCATCGGCTGGATGCCCAGATCCTTGGCGCGCTGAGCGCTCATGACGATCATGCAGGACGCGCCATCAGTGATCTGCGAGGAAGTACCGGCAGTCACGGTACCGCCCTTCGGGTTGAACGCCGGCTTCAGCGCCGCCAGGCTTTCGTGGCTGGTTTCCGGACGGATGGTTTCGTCGAAGTCGAACAGCTTCAGGAAGCCGTTCTCGTCGTAGCCTTCCATCGGGATGATTTCATCCTTGAACCGGCCTTCCTGGGTGGCAGCCCAGGCGCGCTGGTGCGAACGCACGCCGAACTGGTCCTGAGCCTCGCGGCTGATGCCGTGCATCTTGCCGAGCATTTCGGCGGTCAGGCCCATCATGCCCGACGCCTTGGCGGCATGCAGGGACATCTGCGGGTTCGGATCGACACCGTGCATCATGCTGACGTGGCCCATGTGCTCCACGCCGCCGACCACGAACACGTCGCCGTTACCGGTCTGGATGGCCTGCACGGCGGTGTGCAGGGCGCTCATGGAGGAACCGCACAGACGGCTGACAGTCTGGCCGGCGCTGCTGTGCGGGATCTGGGTCATCAGTGACGCCATGCGCGCGATGTTCCAGCCCTGCTCCAGGGTCTGGTTGACGCAACCCCAGATCACATCCTCGACCTCGGCCGGGTTGACCTTGTCGTTACGGTTCAGCAGTTCACGGATCAAATGTGCCGACATGCTCTCGGCACGGGTGTTGCGGTGCATGCCGCCCTTGGAACGCCCCATCGGGGTGCGGCCGAAGTCGACAATGACTGCGTCTCTCGGATTCAGACTCATATCTCTATATCTCGCTCTGTTCTGTCCGCATTAACCGAAGAACTTCTGGCCCTTGGCGGCCATTTCACGAAGCTTGGCGGTCGGGGTGTACAGCGCGCCCAGGTCGGCGTACTTGTCGGCCAGGGCCACGAACTCGGCCACACCGATGGAATCGATGTAGCGCAGCGCACCCCCACGGAAGGGCGGGAAGCCGATGCCGTAGATCAGGCCCATGTCGGCTTCGGCGGCGGTTTCGACGATACCGTCTTCCAGGCAGCGTACGGTTTCCAGGCACAGCGGGATCATCATGAAGTTGATGATGTCCTCGTCGGTGACTTCACGCTGCTCGTAAACGATCGGCGCGAGGACTTCCTGCACGCTGGCATCCACGACTTTCTTCGGCTTGCCGCGCTTGTCGGTCTCGTAGACGTAGAAGCCCTTGCCGTTCTTCTGGCCGAAGCGCTCGGCTTCGTACAGGGCATCGACAGCGGTCTTGCGCTCTTCCTTCATGCGCTCCGGGAAGCCTTCGGCCATCACGTCGCGGGCATGGTGGGCGGTGTCGATGCCGACCACGTCCATCAGGTAGGCCGGACCCATGGGCCAGCCGAAGCGCTCCATGATCTTGTCGATGCGCACGAAATCCACACCGGCGCTGACCAGCTTGGCGAAGCCGCCGAAGTAGGGGAACAGCACGCGGTTGACCAGGAAGCCGGGGCAGTCGTTGACCACGATCGGGTTCTTGCCCATCTGCTTGGCGTAGGCCACGGTGGTAGCCACAGCCTCGGCGCTGGACTTCTCGCCACGGATCACTTCCACCAGCGGCATCATGTGCACCGGGTTGAAGAAGTGCATGCCGACGAAGTTCTGCGGACGCTTGAGCGCCTTGGCCAGCAGGTTGATGGAGATGGTCGAGGTGTTGGAGGCCAGGATGGCGTCTTCACGCACCTGACCCTCCACTTCGGCCAGCACGATCTGCTTGACCTTGGGGTTCTCGACTACGGCCTCGACGACGATATCGACGTTGCCGAAATCTCCGTAGGACATGGTCGGACGGATGGCATTGAGCGCCTCGGCCATCTTGCCAGCGGTCATGCGACCCTTTTCGACACGGTTGCCGAGCAGCTTGGAGGCCTCGTTCAGCCCCATCTGGATACCCTCTTCGCGGATATCCTTCATCAGGATCGGCGTGCCACGTACAGCCGACTGGTAGGCGATGCCGCCACCCATGATGCCGGCGCCGAGCACGGCGGCCAGTTTCACGTCATGGGCCTGCTGGTCGTAGCCCTTGGCCTTCTTCTTCAGTTCCTGATCGTTGAGGAACAGACCGATCAGGCTTTCGGCGACCGAAGTGTTGGCCAGCTTGGCAAAACCAGCGGCCTCCACTTCCAGTGCCTTTTCACGGCCCATGTTGGCCGCTTTCTGGATGGTCTTGATGGCCTCCACCGGCGCCGGGTAGTTCGGACCAGCCTTGCCGGCCACGAAACCCTTGGCGGTTTCGAAGCTCATCATCTGTTCCATGGCGTTCAGCTTGAGCTTTTCCAGCTTGGGCTGACGCTTGGCCTTGTAGTCCAGCTCGCCGGCAATAGCACGCTGGACCAGGTCTAGAGCGGCCTCACGCAGCTTGTCGCCAGCCACCACGGCATCGACGGCACGCACTTTCAGTGCGGCGTCGGCTTTGTTCTCGGTGCCACCGGCGATCCACTCGATGGCGTTGTCGGCGCCGATTACGCGCGGCAGGCGCACGGTGCCGCCGAAGCCCGGGTAGATTCCCAGTTTGACTTCCGGCAGGCCGATCTTGGCGCTATCGGCCATGACGCGGTAGTCCGCCGCCATGCACATTTCCAGACCGCCACCCAGCGCAATGCCGTTGATGGCAGCCACGGTGGGAACATTCAGGTCTTCGAAATCGTTGAAGATCTTGTTGGCTTCAAGGTTGCTGGCGACCAGCTCGGCCTCGGGCAGCTTGAAGTTGTCGACAAATTCGGTGATGTCGGCGCCGACGATGAACACGTCCTTGCCGCTGGTCACGATTACGCCTTTGACGGAAGCGTCGGCCTTGAGGGCGTCGACGGCCTGACGGAGCTCGTTCAAGGTGAGGCGATTGAACTTGTTGACGGACTCACCCTTGAGGTCGAAATTCAATTCGACGATGCCGCCCTCAAGAGCCTTAACCGTGATGGCTTTACCTTCGTAAATCATCAACTGATCTCCAGGTGTGGAAGCTGAACTGTTATACATCGATCGCCGGACAGCGCCTGAAACAGCGTGTTTATCGGCACACCCGTCGATGCATGGGGTCGTGTGTAATAGAGCAGTGCAAGGCAAACACTCAATTCATACGATCGTTTGATTCGGGTGTGCCAACCTTCCTGCAAAAGACCCGGCTTGTCAATTGGCGCTCTGTTGTTTCCCATACAGGGCACCGGCCAATCGCATTCTGCTAGCATTCAGCCCCGTTCTGACGAACTGCCTCATGAAACCCCGGCCGGAGCCATACTGCACCTGATCCGGCACCCCAGGAGGAACTGATCATGCAGTACCAGCACATACTGGTCGCCATTGACCTGGCAGAGGAAAGCCAT
>DATJDB010000005.1:0-5238 GCA_035497635.1 Pseudomonas sp.
CGCGAGAACGAGGAAGGCAAGATCGAGAACGTCTACACCCTGAAGATCATGAACAAGGCACAGGTCGACAAGACCTTCGTGATCGAAGTTGACGGTTTGTCCGGTCTGACCTTCGAGGGTCGCCAGGAAGTGCAGGTTGCCGCGGGTGAACTGCTGTCCATTCCGGCCGAACTGTCCATCGAGCCCGAGAAGCTGCCGTCCAGCACCAACAACATCGTTTTCCGCGTCAAGGCGACGGACGACCAGTCCAACAACAACGAAGCCGAGAGCCGTTTTATCGGCCCGACCATTCGCTAAGTAAGGTTCCGCATGCAGTCGAAGACCGAAAGTCGCTGGTACAAGGAATTCTGGGCCTGGTTCGTCATTGGCATCCTGGCATTCGCGGTGTTCCTGGGCCTTGGCCTGCTGACATTCGCCACGATGAATCCCGACGTCCCGGTGGTGGCCAACTACTACGACGTCGGCAAGGGCATCAATGCCTCGCTGGAACGTGAAAAGCTGGCCAAGCAACTGAACCTCAAGGGCGTTCTGACCCTGGACGACGACACCGGTACCGCCAATCTGCAGCTCACCGGCTACAGCCGGCCGCAGCAGCTTGAGCTGAACCTGATTTCGCCGACCCAGGCTGAGAAGGATCGCCGCGTCATCCTGCAACCGAAGGATGACGGCCTCTACCAGGGGTTCATGCTGGACAGCGTGTCTGGTCGGCGCTTCGTGGAACTGCTGGGCCAGGAAGGCGGCAAGCCCTGGCGCCTGTATGTGGAAAAGGACGTGATTCCGGGACAGCCGCTCACGCTGGAAAACTGATTCCCGCGCAATGAGCACCCCTGTCCCCTGCTTCCACTGCGGCTTGCCGGTTCCCTCCGGCAGCCGCTTTGTCGCGCCTGTACTGGGCGAAACCCGCGAATTCTGCTGTCCGGGCTGCCAGGCGGTGGCCGAAGCCATCGTCAGTGGCGGTCTGGAAAGCTACTACCGCCACCGCAGCGAACCCTCGGCCAACCCCGAGGCGCTGCCCCAGGTGCTCACCGATGAACTGGCGCTGTATGACCGCGCCGAGGTGCAGCAACCTTTCGTGCAGCACGAAGGCGAACTGGCGGAAACCACCCTGCTGGTCGAAGGCATCAGTTGCGCCGCCTGCGGCTGGCTGATCGAAAAACATCTGCGTGCGCTTCCGGCTGTCGCCGAAGCCCGCCTGAATCTCTCCAATCATCGTCTGCAGGTGCGCTGGTCCGACAGCCAGGTGCCGCTCAGCGAACTGCTGCAGAGCTTGCGCCACATCGGCTACGCCGCGCACCCCTACCGTCCCGACCGGGCGGCCGAGACCCTGGCCCAAGAGAACCGTCACGCCCTCAAACAGATCGGCGTGGCCGGCCTGCTGTGGTTCCAGGTGATGATGGCCACCATGGCTACCTGGCCAGAGTTCAATCTCGACCTGTCCTACAGCTTCCATGTAATTCTGCGCTGGACGGCGCTGATCCTCACCACGCCTATCGTTTTCTATTGCTGCGGCCAGTTCTTCCGGGGCGCCCTGCGCGATCTGCGTACGCGGCACCTGACCATGGATGTCTCGGTGTCCCTGGCCATCGGCGGTGCCTACCTGGCCGGCATCTGGTCGACCCTGACCGGCCAGGGCGAGCTCTATTTCGATGCGGTGGGCATGTTCGCGCTGTTCCTGCTGGCCGGCCGTTATCTGGAACGCCGCGCCCGTGAACGCACGGCGGCGGCCACCGCACAACTGGTCAACCTGCTGCCGGCGTCCTGCCTGCGCCTGGATGAACAGGAACAGGCGCAACGCATCCTGCTGACCGAACTGCGCATCGGCGATCGCGTGCTGGTCCAGCCCGGCGCCCTGTTGCCCGCCGATGGATGCATTCTTACCGGTCAGTCCAGCATCGATGAATCCCTGCTCACCGGCGAGTACCTGCCGCAGCCGCGCGGCGTCGGCGACAGCGTCACCGCCGGCACCCTGAATGTCGAAGGCCCGCTGACTGTAGAAGTGCAGGCGCTGGGCGATGACACCCGGCTGTCCGCCATCGTCCGCCTGCTGGAGCGCGCACAGAGCGAAAAGCCGCGCCTGGCCGAGCTGGCCGATCAGGTGGCCCACTGGTTCCTGATCGGTGTGCTGCTGGCAGCCGCTGTGGTCGGCCTGGTCTGGTGGCAGCTCGATAGCGAGCGCGCGTTCTGGATCGTGCTGGCACTGCTGGTCGCCACCTGCCCGTGCGCCCTCTCGCTGGCCACGCCGACTGCCCTCACCGCCGCCACCGGCAGCCTGCACAAGCTTGGCCTGCTGCTCACGCGCGGGCATGTGCTCGAAGGCCTGAACCAGATCGACACGGTGATCTTCGACAAGACCGGCACCCTGACCGAGGGCCGCCTGACCCTGCGTGGCATTCACCCGCTGCGCGATCTGGATGCCGACCGATGCCTGGCCCTGGCCGCCGCCCTGGAAAACCGCTCCGAACATCCCATTGCCAAGGCCTTCGGCCGCGCCGCCCAGGCCGCCGAGCAGGTGGACAGTCATCCCGGTCTGGGCTTGGAAGGCGTGGTCGAGCAGCGTCGACTGCGCATCGGCCAACCGGAGTTCGTCAGCGCCCTCGCCGGTCAGCCGGCCCCGGCGATTCCCGGTGACCACGGCCAATGGCTGCTGCTGGGTGATGAACAAGGCCCGCTGGCCTGGCTGGTGCTGGATGACCGTCTGCGTGACGACGCCCCCGCCCTGCTGGATGCCTGCCGTGCCCGTGGCTGGCGCGTGCTGCTACTGTCCGGCGACAGCTCGCCGATGGTCGGCGAGATCGCCCGCCAGCTCGACATCGAGGACGCGCGTGGCGGCCTGACGCCAGACGACAAGCTGGCCGTGCTCAAGCAACTGCATGCCGAAGGCCGCAAGGTGCTGATGCTGGGTGACGGCGTCAACGACGTGCCGGTGCTGGCCGCCGCCGACATCAGCGTAGCCATGGGTTCGGCCACCGATCTGGCCAAGACCAGCGCCGACGCCGTGCTGCTGTCCAACCGTCTGGACAGCCTGACCCGAGCCCTGCCACTGGCGCGCCGCACCCGGCGGATCATCATCGAAAACCTCAGCTGGGCAATGCTGTACAACGGTCTTATCCTGCCCTTCGCCGCCGTCGGCTGGGTCACGCCGGCCTGGGCCGCGCTCGGCATGTCCATCAGCTCGCTGCTGGTGGTGCTCAATGCCCTGCGTCTGGCCCGTCAGCCCGCCGAAGCCGCAACCCAGCCGGCCGCCTGAGCGATCACTATCGGAGGTGCCCCATGGCCGCCCTGTACTACATGATTCCCGTAGCCGTCATCGTTGTCGGCCTGGCCATCTGGCTGTTCTTCTGGGCCGTCAACAGCGGCCAGTACGACGACCTGGACAGCCCGGCCCACAGCATCCTGTTCGACGACGACGATCCCAATCACAAGGCTGGGGTCGACAAGGCCGACCAGGCTGCCGGCAAGGATCAGGACGAACCTCGTGCCTGAACTCGCACCACTGCTGATCTCCGCGTTCATCCTCGGTCTGCTGGGCGGTGGCCATTGCCTGGGTATGTGTGGTGGCCTGATGGGCGCGCTGACCCTGGCCATTCCAGCGGAACAGCGTGGGCGCCGGCTGCAACTGCTGCTGGGTTACAACCTCGGCCGAATTCTCAGTTATGCCACTGCGGGCCTGCTGCTCGGCCTGGGCGGCTGGGCATTGGCCAACAGCCCGGCGGCCACGGCCATGCGGGTCGTGGCCGCGCTGCTGCTGATCGCCATGGGCCTGTATCTGGCCGGCTGGTGGAGCGGGCTAACGCGTATCGAGGCACTGGGCAAGGGACTTTGGCACTTCATCCAGCCGGTGACCCGGCGCTTCATGCCGGTGCGCGGCCTGCCGCAGGCGCTCGCCCTGGGTGCGCTGTGGGGCTGGCTGCCGTGCGGGCTGGTCTACAGCACCCTGCTGTGGGCCGCCAGCCAGGGTGATGCGCTGGACAGCGCGCTTCTGATGCTGGCCTTCGGCCTGGGAACCTGGCCGGTACTGCTGGCCACCGGCCTGGCTGCTGAGCGCATCACCGCCCTGCTGCGCCGCCGTGGCGTGCGCATCGCCGGCGGCCTGCTGGTCATCCTCTTCGGCCTGTGGACCCTGCCCGGGCCGCACCAGGACTGGCTGATGGGCCATGGCGGCCAGCATCAGCAGCACGCGCCGGCCCGGTAGGGCGACACGACAGTTGCGGTCCTACCGCACCTACAACAGCCAGTCGATCGGCAGCCAGGACAGCAGCCGCACTGCGGCACGCTTGAGCAGGCCGCTGTTCGGCTCCCGGGTATAGACCCGCTGTTGCGGCCCCGCCTGCTCCTGCCAGTACAGCCGTCCCGCCTCGTCGAGCCGGACCCGGTAGGCATTGGCGGGCACCGCCTGTTCGAAGGCCGAACGGATCTGCTCCGCCAGACGTGGACTATCGATCACCAGACCCAGCTCGGTGTTGAGGTGGCTTGAGCGCGGATCGAAGTTGAACGAACCGACAAACAGCCGCTGCCCGTCCACCGCAAAGGTCTTGGCATGCAGGCTGGAGCCTGAGCTACCGAAGGGCCCGCCTTTCGGCGGCGGCTCGTGGTCCTGGGCAGTACGACGCATCTCATACAGCTCCACGCCGGCCTGCAACAGCGCCTTGCGCCATTTGGCGTAGCCGGCGTGCACCGGCGCCACGTCGGTGGCATCCAGCGAGTTGGTCAGCACCCGCACATCGATGCCCTGCGCCGCCATCGCCGCAAACGCCTCCACGCCACTGCGGGTCGGAACGAAATAAGGCGACACCAGCTGAAGATGCTGCTGGGGCGTACCGAGGATTTCCTTCAACTGGTGCGGCAAGAGCGCCTCGCGCGGCGCCAGGCCGAGCCCCTTGGCCGGGTCGTCGCTGACCAGCCGCACCGGCGCCCATTCCAGGTCCAGGCGTTGCTCGAACAGCCGGCGGATGAAGTCACTGTTGCGCACCGCCTCGACATACATCGCAGCGGCCGGATCGCGCTCGATCAGCGACGCCTGCTCGACCAGCTCGCGCAGATGCGTGGGATCCACGGCGGGCAGCAAGCCAGCCACCGGGTAGCTGGAATCGCTGGCCCAGTAGCGGTCGAAATCGTCCGACGCCGCCTTGACCACCGGTCCGACGGCCAGTACGTCGAGATCGGCGAACAGCACCCCGTCGGTGGCGCCGAAATATTCGTCGCCGACGTTGCGCCCGCCGAGGACCGTCGCCTGGTTGT
>DATJDB010000006.1:0-1767 GCA_035497635.1 Pseudomonas sp.
GGGCGTAACAGCAGGTCGTGCCGTGCTCGGCCAGGGCAACCGCATCGGCTGAGGCCAGGCGTCCACCGATGGCTTCGAGCTCGGTTCCGTCCTCCGCCTGCAAGCCAAGATGGTCCACGCCCGCGGCACGATCCCGCTGCGAGATGGCGAAATTGACGCGGGGGTCGTCCAGCATCCATTTGGCGTAATCGGGCTTGTGCACGGTTGGCGCACTGCCGAACAAGATGGAATAGAAGCGGATGCTGGCATCCAGATCGTTGACGTTGACGTGTACGTGAAAACGTTTCATCGGGGTGATCTCCGTTTGGGTGGCGGTGCACACACGGATGCACAGGAAGATGTGTCATCGCCACAGCAGTTTTCGGTTAGGAAGCCGAGCAATGCATTCATGCGCGTGTAATCGGCGCGACAACGGATCGATCGACCTTCGCGCACATCGCGCACGAGTCCAGCGTGGCGCAGGACATTGAGATGACTGGTGAGCGTGGGTGCCGGCAGCATGAGCCGGGCGCCAATTTCACCGACGGCCAGCCCTTTGGGACCGGCCTGCACCAGCAAGCGATAGGTTGCCAGCCGGGTGTCGTGGGCTAGCGCTTTCAAGGCTTCGACGGCTGTTGTTTGTTTCATAATTTGGAAATTACAAAACTATTTATTGCATGTCAAGTGCCAGCGCTGTAAATAGTTCGCTCCTAAGCCTTTTAACCCCGACTCGGTAGAGGACGGCTTGGTCAGATGGAAACCTCAATCCCGTACTAAGACCCCGAAAGCGGTCAGTCGCGACTGACCGAAACGAGTCGCACTGCGCCCGTCGCCGAAGGCCAGAAGTGGACATCGCCGCGATGACTCACGAAGCCGTGAGCATTATCGAGGCAGGCATCCAAGCCCTCATCGGGCCAAGTAGAAGTCCATGGGGATAAGTTCGACGGCCCATCCGCCCTCTTCGCCCAGCGTGGCGGCCGGATGCATAGATGCGATGCGCAGCGCCTCGTCACGGCTGTCCGCCTCGATGATGAACATGCCACCCACCACTTCCTTCGACTCGGTGTAAGGCCCATCGCTGACGTGCGTCTTGCCGCTGCGCGGGCGAAGCGCCCTCCAGCTATCGAGATCGCCAAGCGAAGCGGAAACCAAGACCTTGCCGGTGGCACGCATCTTGTCGTCCAATGCCGGGCATTGGCCCACCAGTTTCTTGACATCGTCTGGCGCCATCGCGGCGAATTTTTCGGGGGTGAAGTAGGCTAGGCCGAGGTATTTCATGGAAGATCCATTGGGTGGGATGCACTTACGACGAAGCTGATGATCGGCAATCGACAATCATCTGGGAGCGTTTGTCGGAGCAGGGCTGGTTGAGTGGGAGCAGCTTCAGCCTCATGCCGGTGACGCTCTTCGTCGGTGCGTCGCTGCCGGTTGGCCAGATACTGTCCATGCACGCATTTCACCTTGGCCATCCTCTTTGAGCCAGAGACGTTCCAAAGCTTGTGGGGACAGCGGCGGCGAGACACTAGCCCGGTCAGATCAAGTCCGGGTATTCAGATCAGGCAATCCACCGGGTGGCTGGTTGCCCGCCGGCGGATTCTGAACATCCTGACGTGATGGTTTTCACGCATCGCCGCGCGAATTGCAACAAATCGCAAAACGGCCGCGCCTGCTTGTGGTCGATCTCCTACGCTGCCGGCTGGTTCCCCGCGGGACGGGTGGCAACGGCTTCAACGAGTTCGATCTTCAACTTGTCGCGCAACGGATGCAATGGCAATGGATGCAATGGTT
>DATJDB010000007.1:0-5196 GCA_035497635.1 Pseudomonas sp.
TCGAGAATGGCCAGTTCGTGATGATCGGCCTCGAAGTGGAAGGTCGCCCGCTGATGCGTGCGTACTCCATTGCCAGCCCCAACTACGAGGAGGAGCTGGAGTTCTTCAGCATCAAGGTCGACAACGGCCCGCTGACCTCGCGCCTTCAGCACCTGAAGGAAGGCGACAGCATCATGGTCAGCAAGAAGCCCACCGGCACCCTGGTGCTGGACGATCTGCGGCCCGGCAAGCACCTCTACCTGCTGAGCACCGGCACCGGTCTGGCGCCGTTCATGAGCGTGATTCAGGACCCGGAAACCTACGAGCGTTTCGAGAAGGTCATCCTCGTCCATGGCGTGCGTTACGTCAGCGAAGTGGCCTACGAGGAGTTCATCACTCAGCAGCTGCCGCAGAACGAATATTTCGGCGACGCGGTGCGCGACAAGCTGATCTATTACCCCACCGTTACCCGTGAGCCGTTCCGCAACCAGGGTCGTCTGACCAACCTGATGCGCAGCGGCAAGCTGTTCGCCGATATCGGTCTGCCGCCGATCAACCCCGAGGACGATCGCGCGATGCTCTGCGGCAGTCCGAGCATGCTGGATGAAACCAGTCAGGTGCTGGACAGCTTCGGCCTGCGCGTCTCGCCGCGCATGGGCGATCCGGGCGATTACCTGATCGAACGCGCCTTCGTCGAGAAATGACCCGAGCAGGGTGGTGGTTTCGCGGCTGATCGGCTCAGGTACAGCAGTTCCATCCAGCTGCGTGGCAGCTCGGGATGGATGGCGGCGCCGAAGCTGTGCGGAATCAGGATCTGGCAGGCGTTGTAGAGAAAGGCGAAGCTCCACGCCAGCAGGCCGAAGACGCCGAACAGGGTGCGGCCGAGTACCCGGTTGTCCATCCAGGGGTAGAGCGTGATGCCCGCCGGCTGGATGAGCAGCAGCAAAGCCGAGGGATGGCGGACCAGGTAACCCGCAGCTTTTGACGGGCGCATGGGGCGGCTCCCTCCCGCTCCGTTACAGCGGCGCGCGATCCAGCGCCGAGAGCTCCACATTCACCTCGAACAGCTTGGCGTTGATCTTCACGAAGCCCTCGGCGGCGAGCCGTTCGCGGTGTTTTTCCAGATACATTTCCGCCGCGTCCAGCGTGTCGAACAGGTAGACGCCGCCGGCTTCGCCCAGCTCGCGGCTTTCCGTCCAGATTTTCCATTTCAGGCCGGGTTCCACCGAGATGTTTTCCGCCATATGGCGGAAGTCGGCGGTCATCTTGGCGCCCCAGGGGCCGGGGTAGGGGAAGTCGATCTGCAGCAGCACGGGCATGGCAACATCCTCCGGGAATCGGTTGCCCTGCAAGCGTAGACGCTACGCCGTGGGCACCACTTCCAGCACGCGGATCATGTCCGGCTGCGGATAGTGCCAGCGCACCTGCACATCCCACAGGCCCACGCCGTAGCGCCGCTCGGGCTGGGGCTGCTGGTAGGCGGGGCGGGGATCCTGGGCCAGGCACTGCTCGATCAGCTCCACCAGCGGTTCCGCCAGGCGCTGCGCATGCTGCTCGGCCTGCTGGCGTGCCTGCGGCGTCCACAGTACCTCGATGGTCGCCGGCGCATCGCTGGCGATGGCGTTCACCGCCTCGGGACGGCTGTCGGCGTAGGGTACGTAGGGTTTGATATCCAGTATCGGGGTGCCGTCCAGCAGGTCGATGCCGGATAGCCACAGGCGTCCCGCTTCCACCTTGTCCAGGCGCACCACCGACTGGCCGATGCCGTTGGGCCGATGCGTGGCGCGGGTGGCGAACACGCCGAGGCTGCGATTGCCGCCCAGACGTGGCGGTCGCACCTTCAGGCGCGGTGTGTCTTCCAGCGCCTGATGGAACAGGAACAGCAGCCAGACGTGACTGACCTGTTCCAGTCCATCCACCGCCTCCGGCTGGTCGAACGGCGGCAGCAGTTCCAGCACGCCACGGGCGGCCGGGGCCAGCTGTGGCTGGCGCGGAATGGCGAACTTCTCCCGGAAGCAGGAACGCAGGATACCCACCGGCCGGACCTGGTACGTCATCTCGGACCTCATCGGGCGAGATAGGGCGCCGCGCGGCAGGCGGCGTTGCGGTAGGGGCCATCGACCTTGCGCCAGGCGGCGCCCGGACGGGTTTGTGCGCAGACCCGCTGCGTGCTGGTCGGGCTTTCCCAGACATACCAGGGTGCCGGAGCGGCCTGGGCGGGCAGCGCCGCGAGGGCAACGAGAAAAAGCAGGGCGAGCGGCATGGGCGTATCCGGGTGGGCGCGAGCGGGCGATGATACCAGCCGGCCCGCTTCGACCGTTCGCCGCGCGCCGGGAATTCCGCGCCTGGGCAATGCTCAGAGCAGGACCCGCCAGGCGTGTCCGGCCGGGCGACTATCGTTCCGTATTCTGGAAGGAGGGCGTCATGATTCTGAACCGATTTCCGCCACTGACCCTGGGTGATCCGGAGGAGCCCGGCAAGCCGCCACTGCCCAACCAGCCGGGCGAGCCCGGCGAACCGACCCTGCCTGATCGCGCGCCACCCGATCCGGTGGCCTGACAGGTCGGCAGAAGCAACTAGTCTTGTCAGGCATCCTGCCGTGAACCCTCAAGGAGACTGCCATGACGCGTTGGGTCATCACCTATAACAAGGACAACAACACTTCCACACTCGTGATTGAAAGCCCGAACAAGCCGAACATGGAGCAGGCCGTGCGCCATACCCTGAAAATGGCCCGCCAGCGCTACGAGGAACAGGAACCCAGCGAAGTGGACGAGGACCTGCGCGGTCCCGCCGTGCTGCTGGCCGAACGTTTCGGCATCACCATCACCGGCATTACCCAGGCGTGAACCGCCAACCGACTCCCGCGGGGCGGGAGTCGGCGCGAGGCAACTGACGAGGAATGGTCCATGTTCGGTCTGGAAGCCCTTGAACTCGCACGAATCCAGTTCGCCTTCACCGTGTCCTTTCACATCCTGTTCCCGGCCATCACCATCGGTCTGGCCAGCTATCTGACGGTGCTGGAAGGGCTGTGGCTGAAAACCGGGCAAACCGTCTATCGCGATCTCTATCACTATTGGCTGAAGATCTTTGCGGTGAATTTCGGCATGGGCGTGGTGTCCGGCCTGGTGATGGCCTACCAGTTCGGCACCAACTGGAGCGTGTTCTCCGACTTCGCCGGCAGCATCACCGGGCCGCTGCTCACCTACGAGGTGCTTACCGCCTTCTTCCTCGAAGCAGGCTTCCTGGGCGTGATGCTGTTCGGCTGGAACCGTGTCGGGCCGGGTCTGCACTTCTTCTCCACCGCGATGGTGGCGCTGGGCACGCTGGTCTCGACCTTCTGGATCCTGGCCTCCAACAGCTGGATGCACACGCCGCAGGGACACGAGATCGTCGATGGCCGGGTGATCCCGGTGGACTGGCTGGCGGTGATCTTCAATCCCTCGTTTCCCTACCGCCTGACCCACATGGTCATCGCCGCCTTCCTGGCCACCGCCTTCTTCGTCGGCGCCTCGGCGGCCTGGCACCTGCTGCGTGGCCGCAACAGCCCGGAGATCCGCACCATGCTGTCCATGGCCATGTGGATGGCGCTGCTCGTGGCCCCAGTGCAGGTACTGGTGGGTGACTATCACGGCCTCAACACGCTCGAACACCAGCCGGCCAAGATCGCCGCCATCGAGGGCAACTGGGAGAGCACGCCGGGCGAGCCTTCCGGCCTGGCGCTGATCGGCTGGCCAGACATGCAGCGCGAGGAAACCCGCTTCAAGGTCGAGGTGCCCTATCTGGGCAGCCTGATCCTGCGCCACAGCCTCAGCGAGCCGATCCCGGCGCTCAAGGATTACCCGCCCGAGGACCGCGCCAACTCCACCCTGGTGTTCTGGACCTTCCGCCTGATGGTGGCGCTTGGCGTGCTGATGCTTGCCGCCGGAGTGTGGAGTCTGGTCCTGCGGCGGCGCGGGCGGTTGTACGAGACGCGGTCCTTCCTGCACTTCGTGCTCTGGATGGGACCGTCCGGGCTGCTGGCGATCCTGGCCGGTTGGTTCACCACCGAGGTGGGCCGCCAACCCTGGGTGGTGCAGGGGCTGCTGCGCACGGCGGATGCCGTCTCGCCCCACGGCGTGGCGCAGATGAGCCTGTCGCTGATCCTGTTCGTCATCATCTATTGCGCCGTGTTCGGCGTCGGTGCGCTGTATGTGCTGCGTCTGGTGGCGCACGGCCCGGTCAGCGAGCCGGGTCGCCAGGCCGAGGAGGGCGGCCCCGGCCGGCCTCGCACGCCGGCGCGTCCCCTTTCCGCCGCCGACCATGCCTTGCCGGGCGGGCGCGATCAACTGGGCCGGAGGAACTGAGCATGGATGTCGATTACTCGCTGGTCTGGGCGGTGGTGATCATTGTCGGCGTGATGATGTACGTGGTGATGGACGGCTTCGATCTGGGCATCGGCATCCTGTTTCCCTTCGTGCCGGGCAAGCAGGATCGCGACCTGATGATGAACACCGTGGCGCCGGTTTGGGACGGCAACGAGACCTGGCTGGTACTCGGTGGTGCCGGCCTGTTCGCGGCCTTTCCGCTGGCCTATGCGGTGGTGCTCTCGGCCTTGTATCTGCCCATCGTATTCATGCTGATCGGGCTGATCTTTCGCGGCGTGGCCTTCGAGTTCCGCTTCAAGGCCGACGAGCGACATCGACCGTTCTGGGACTGGGCCTTCATCTGGGGCTCACTGGCCGCCACCTTCTTCCAGGGCGTGGTGCTGGGCGCGTTCATCAGTGGCCTGCCGGTGGTGAATCGCGGCTATGCCGGTGGTCCGCTGGACTGGCTGACGCCCTTCTCGGTGTTCTGCGGGCTGGGCCTGGTGGCCGCCTATGCGCTGCTGGGCTGCACCTGGCTGATCATGAAGACCGGCGGCGAGCTGCAGCGGCGCATGCATGACATCGGCATTCCGCTGCTGGGCGTGCTGCTGGTGGTGATTGCCATCGTCAGTCTGTGGACCCCGCTGGCCCATGAACGCATTGCCGAACGCTGGTTCAGTCTGCCCAATCTGTTCTGGTTCCTGCCGGTGCCGATCCTGGTGCTGCTGTGCAGCTGGGCGCTGTACCGCGCCATCCAGCGCTATGCCCATTACTCCCCGTTCCTGCTGACCCTGGCGCTGATCTTTCTCGGCTACAGCGGCTTGGGCATCAGTCTGTGGCCGAACATCATCCCGCCGGCGATCAGCATCTG
>DATJDB010000008.1:0-3160 GCA_035497635.1 Pseudomonas sp.
GACGCCCCGGATGACGATCAGCAGGCCGAGCTGGCCCATCTGCACCAGAAGCTGGAAGACGCCGACCAAGCCCTGGCGAGCGCCGAAACGGCGGCGCCAGCGGCACCAGTGGCCAAGCCCACCGACGAGGGGCTGAAAAAAGCCAAGATCGAGCTGGCCATGCGCCGCGCCGAATTGAAGAAAGCCGAAAAGGCCGGTGCCGAGGACAGCGAGCTGGCTGCGCTGCGCGACGCTCTGGCCGCCGCCGAACAGGCGCTGCACGCGGCCGAGGACAACTCCGCCAAGCCCGCACCGGATCTGGTGCGGGTGGAGAAGCGCCCGGTCGACGACGCCACCCGGCAGTTGAAGACCGATCTGGCCTTCGCCCGCGCCGAGCTGCGCAAGCTGGAACGCACGGAAGACGCCGACCCCGCAGCGCTGGACGCCGCCCGCGCCAAGCTGACCGAGGCCGAGCGCAAACTGGCGGAGAACACGGCAGAGTGAACTGACCGCTTTCGGTGGAAAATCGCTGCGCGAGTTTCCACCCTACGGGCGACGGAACGGTTGACGTAGGGTGGACAGCGCTTTTCCTGTCCACCGAAAGGAGGCCGTTAGGCCTCCCCGGCAGCCAGGACAGCGCCAACCGCTGGAAGTTGAAACACAGGCTTCCGTCACGCCGACGGCAGCAAGACGTACAGGATCGGAGCCCCATGGCCCTGCCCCGCATCACCTCGCCCCATACCACCGGGGCCAACCGTACCCAGCGCGTCATGCTGACGGTACTGGCTGCCACCCTGCCCGGCTTCGTCGTACTGACCTGGCTGTACGGCGCCGGCACGCTGATCAACCTGATCTGGGCCAGCACTCTGGCGCTGGGCTGCGAGGCGCTGCTGCTCAAGCTGCGCCAGCGCCCGGTGCAGTTCTTCCTGCGCGACGGCAGCGCCCTGGTCACCGCCGTGCTGCTGGCGCTGGCGCTGCCGCCCTATTCGCCCTGGTGGCTGACCATGATTGCCGTATTCAGCGCCATCGCCTTCGGCAAGCAGCTGTACGGCGGCCTCGGCCAGAACCCGTTCAACCCGGCGATGATCGGCTACGTGGTGGTGCTGGTGTCCTTCCCGGTGCAGATGACCAGCTGGCCAGTTCCCCACGCGGTGGGCCTGTTCGATGGCTTCCAGCACATCTTCGGCCTGGCGCCGCTGGTGGACGGCTGGAGCCAGGCCACCGCGCTGGACGTGCTGAAGACCAACAAGAGCCTGACCATCGACGAACTCTGGAAGCAGCCGGCCTTCGGCCATTACGGCGGCATCGGCTCGGAAGTGGTCAACCTGGCGTTCCTGGCCGGCGGGCTGTTCCTGCTCGGTCGGCGGGTGATCGGCTGGCACGCGCCGGTGGGCATGCTCGGCGCGCTGCTGGTAATGAGCCTGCTGTTCTGGAACGGCTCGGGCTCGGACAGCCACGGCGCGCCGCTGTTCCACCTGCTGTCCGGCGCCACCATGCTCGGCGCCTTCTTCATCATCACCGACCCGGTATCCGGCGCCACCAGCAACCGTGGCCGGCTGCTGTTCGGGGTCGGCGTGGGCATCCTGGTGTATGTGATCCGCGCCTGGGGCGGCTATCCGGACGGCGTGGCCTTTGCCGTGCTGCTGATGAACCTGGCCGCTCCCACCATCGACTACTACAGCCGTCCGCGCACCTATGGCCACGCCAAGGCCGAGCGCGGCTTCAAGATGGGCGAATGAACCGATGAACGCTCCGGAAATCCGCCGCTCCATGCTGCGCAACAGCCTGATCCTCGGCCTGTTCGCCATCGTCACCGTGGGCCTGGTGGCCTTCACCCAGCAAAGCACGGTCGAGCGTATCGCCCAGGCCGAGCGCCAGGCGCGTGCCGACGCGCTGGCGCAGATCCTGCCCGCCGGCAGTTACGACAACGCCCTGCTCGACAGCCAGCGTGAACTGCGCCATGCCCTGCTCGGTCCGCGCCCGGTGCCGGCCTGGGTGGCGACCCGCCAGGGTCAGCCCTCCGCCGTGATCCTGCAGGCCACCGCGCCGGACGGTTACAGCGGCGCCATTCACCTGCTGGTCGGCATCCAGGCCGACGGCCGCCTGAGCGGCGTGCGGGTCATCGGCCACAAGGAAACCCCCGGCCTGGGTGACCGGATCGAACTGGCGAAAAGTCCATGGATTCGCGGTTTCGGCGGCAAATCGCTGGGCCAGCCCGAAGAAAGCGGCTGGGCGGTGAAGAAGGATGGCGGTCAGTTCGACCAGTTCGCCGGCGCCACCATTACTCCGCGCGCCGTGGTCAAGGCCGTGCACCAGGCCCTGCAATATTTCGACGCCCACCGTGAAGAACTCTTCGCGCAGGAGATCGCCCGATGAGTACCTCGTACCGCGACATAACAATCAATGGCCTGTGGAAGAACAACCCCGGCCTGGTGCAGCTGCTGGGCCTGTGTCCGCTGCTGGGGGTGAGCAACTCCACGGTCAACGCGCTGGGCCTGGGTCTGGCCACTGCCCTGGTGCTGTCCTGCTCCAACGCGGCGGTGTCGGTGATCCGCAGCGCAGTGACGCCGGCGGTGCGTCTGCCGGCGTTCGTAATGATCATCGCCGCGCTGACCACCTGCATCGAGCTGCTGATGCAGGCCTTCACCTACCAGCTGTACCAGATCCTCGGCATCTTCATTCCGCTGATCACCACCAACTGCATCATCCTCGGCCGCGCCGAGGCCTTCGCCGCCAAGCACGACATCGGGCGCGCCGCCTTCGACGGTTTCATGATGGGACTGGGCTTCTGCCTGGTGCTGCTGGCCATCGGCCTGGTGCGCGAGCTGCTGGGTACCGGCGCGATGTTCGCCAACATGCACCTGCTGTTCGGCCCGATCGCGGCCAACTGGCAGATCACCCTGGTGGAGGATTATCAGGGCTTCCTGCTGGCCATCCTGCCGCCGGGCGCCTTTATCGTGCTGGGCCTGCTGATCGCCCTGAAGAACCGCATCGATGCACAACTGGCCGAGCGCGCCAAGGCCCGCGAACCGGTCGCCGCCCCCGCCGCCAGCCGCCGCGTGCGGGTGACCGGGGTCATCGAGTAGCTCGCGGAACCTGTGGGAGCGAATTCATTCGCGAGCTTTTGCCAGCCCCTGCATAGAAGCTCGCGGACAAGTCCGCTCCCACAGAGCGCGCCTTC
>DATJDB010000009.1:0-2470 GCA_035497635.1 Pseudomonas sp.
TGCACCTGGGCGGCGGCACGCCCAACTTCATGACCCCGGCCCAGCTCGGCGCGCTGCTCGACAGCCTCGGCCGGCACTTCAGCTTCAGCGCGACCGCCGACCGCGACTACTCGATCGAACTCGACCCGCGCCACGTCACCCCGGACGAGATCGGCGAGCTGGCGCGGCTGGGCTTCAACCGCGCCAGCCTCGGCGTGCAGGACTTCGATCCGGTGGTGCAGGAGGCGGTCAACCGCATCCAGGGCGTGGAAATGACCCTGGACCTGATCCGCGCCTGCCGCACCCACGGCCTGCGTTCGGTCAACGTGGATCTCATCTACGGCCTGCCCAAGCAGACCGTCGAAGGCTTCGGCCGCACCCTGGATACCGTGCTCGAAGCCCGGCCGGACCGCCTGGCGATCTACGGCTACGCCCACCTGCCCGAAGTCTTCCGCGCCCAGACCCAGCTCAAGGCCGAGGATCTCCCCAGCGCCGCCACGCGCCTGGCGCTGCTGCGCCTGGCGATCGAGAAGCTCACCGCCGCCGGCTACGAGCACATCGGCATGGACCACTTCGCCCTGCCCGAGGACGAGCTGGCCAAGGCGCGGCGCAGCGGCAGCCTGCACCGCAACTTCATGGGCTACACCACCCACGCTGAAACCGATCTGATCGGTCTGGGCGTGAGCGCGATCAGCCATATCGGTGCCAGCTTCAGCCAGAACCCGCGCGACCTGGGCACCTGGGAAGCGCGCCTGGCGCACCAGCCCGACGCGCTGCCGGTGTGGCGCGGGCTGTCGCTGGATGCCGACGACCGCCTGCGTGCGGACGTGATCGGCCAGATCATGTGCCTGGGCGAAATCGATATCCGCGAGGTGGAAGCAGGCCACGGTATCGACTTCCGCGAGTATTTCCGGGCGGCGCTGGCGCGCCTCGAGCCGATGGTGGCCGACGGCCTGGTCGAGATCACCCGCGAGCGCGTCCGCGCCACCCCGCGCGGCCAGCTCCTGCTGCGCCACGTCGCCATGGCCTTCGACGCCTACCTGCACGAACGCGCCGAAGCGATGGCGCCGGCGCGGTTTTCCAAGGCGATTTGAGTTACGGAGCGCACGGGTACGGCGCGGGTCAACAAGGCTTCGAGAAAGCCTGTGTTCCGCATTCGGCAGATCTTTCTCGCGCTTTGTCAAAGGGCCCGGGGCGGTGGGAAACGTCCTGCTGACGCTCGTAATGCTCTGATTTCGCTGCTGGACAATGACCTGAGCAACGGTCTGTATGGCTTCTCAAACCATGTCTCTGGCGGGCACGGCGCGCCTCTCTTCATTGTCCCAACCGGGCAGTTGACAAGCGAGGCGTTTTGATGTACTGGTCAAAAGTGGCGGGCTGATCAACCATTGGATCACTGATTGTGAGATCGGGCTTCAACGGCTTGCCATGACAGCGCGGTCTCCAGGGAGCGAAGACGCAAACATCTTGCAGCGGCACGAGGCGGCTTCCAGGCGGCCTCTTTCAGTGATTCGGGCAATCTACCGGGGGCGAATTGTCTTGTGCCATTGCTACGCTTTACAGCAAAAGGAGGTGTTTCGATGAAAACCATCATTTCTCTCTTGGCACTGCTGATGGCCGCCCTCATTCCTGCAGGCCAGGCTGGCGCTCAATATTGCGAATACACCAATGCGCCAGATATTGATGGAGAGTATAAGTGCGGCAAATGCGCATACAATCCCGTTGGCTACCCAAAATATGAGCCGTTTCTTTTTATAAATTGTTTCTACGGCTGCCTGAGGTGCCAGGTTATCGCCCCCCGTCCGGGAGAGGATTCATCGTATTGCGATGAGGGTAGGCGGGATAGTTTTGCCATTGAAGATCCAGCGAACTCCGTATTGCTTCGTCTCACCGATGCGTTGGAAGGTGCCGACTGGGACGCACTCGTGAATAAATCACCGGCACATGCCATGTTTTTTGTTGGTGCCAAGGCGAAAGGTGATGCTGGAGAGCGCGTCGATGTGCGCGATTGGCACATAGCGATTCCGTTCATTCCGACGGAAGCCGTCGTCCGGATGTTCCAGGACGGCAGCGCCTCTCCCGCAAGTGTCGAGCGGGCGTCGGGAGCATTGAATCCCAATCAGAGCGTCAAGGTGGAAGCGCGCGGCAGGTCGCTCGACGGTGCAACGATCGAGCTGAATCTTACTACCGTGATGGAGGTTGCTTCCGGCCCGGATGAAAAAATCCAGCGCGTGCTTGAGTCGGAAACATATTATTTGACGAGAAATGAGTCGCTGGATTATTTGAACAATTCTGCTGTCGGAAGCTATTCCATTGACTTCAGCATTGCCAAAAGCGCGGCTCACCCCGAAAAATAAGCCGCGCACTTCCGGTGCCCTGCGCCCCTGAAAACCGCGCCACGCTTGTAGCGTTCGCACGATTTTCCAAGTGGCCCGCGTCGCGGCGCGAGTACGATGACGCCCGCCGCTGCGAACAGCATGCGCAGCCGCGG
>DATJDB010000010.1:0-1702 GCA_035497635.1 Pseudomonas sp.
CACGAAGCCGCCGAACTGGCGACGCTGGATCGGATGGACTGGTTCGGCCACAAACGACTGCTGACCCCGTCAGCAACGTCCGCCTGCCGATGCGGAGTCGAACTACTATAGTCAACAGGTCGCACTGCCCATGGCAGCGTGACCTACACCAAGCAGCCTCCGAAATCCCCGGAGCGATTCAGCAAGCGGGGACCCGGCACTCAGGCAGAGATTGAAAAATGTTCATTTTGCAAATCTTCGTTTTGTGCCTGGTTGCCGCAGCCATAGCATTGTGGGGACTCAATTTCCCTTATCCATCGCCTTTGATACGGCGTTGGCTGCCGCCGCGCAAGCGCTGGCCGGAAGCGCAAATCCGTGCATGGTTAAAGGACGGAAAGTTTCAGCGCACGTTTCTAAGCCATTTTTACAGTGACCCTGAGCGGGTGCCGCCGCCCGGGACTAGCGTGCTCGCCGCGGCGGACGGGCTTGTGACCAGTGCGGATATGCGCGGCAGGATACGATATTTGGTGATCGCGCTCAGCTTCTGGGACATGCACGTGCAGCGCAGCCCGGTGGCAGGCAAGGTCGTAAGCGTGGCATCTCACGGCGATGACTTCATGGATGGCGAAGGGCGGGAGTTCGCATTCCTGCGGGAGAAAGCCTGTCCGGTGCAGAAACGCCTGGTGATCCAGAGCGACTTGGGGCAAGTGGCGGTCCGCCTAATCACAAGTGTGGCGGCGCGGCGTATAGAGGTTTGGGTGCAGGAGGGCGACAGGATTGAGCGTGGTCAGAGAATCGGACGGATATTGTTGGGCAGTACCGTAGTTGTTGAGCTGCCCGTTACGGTGAACCTGTTGGTGCAAGCGGGCGAGCGCGTCTGGGCGGGACAAACCGCTGTGGCAGAAGGCCTGACTTCATTATGAATGGCTTAAGTTGGGCATCCGGCCACCTCGATTGGGGCATCTTCGCACTGATCGTTTTTACCGGCCTGTGGTGGCTGTTGTCAGATCTGGTTTGGCGATTGAAGAGCGTCAGAATCGGTCGGCTGGCAGTGACGATGTCGATCGGCTGGGTCGCCGGGATCGGTCTGATTTTGCTGGGGTTCTATCTGGGCAATCGGTAAGTCAGCCCAGCATACAGATCTGTATCCTGCCGCAGCATTCACTTCGGGCAACTCGAATGGATGGCGAGGCGTCTCGGCTGGAGCTCCACTTTTTTTGGACGCCGTCAAACCCGGGAGGATTACCGTGCAAAGCCGGCGGGTCACTGCGGCGCGGAACGGGGCAGGATCGCGAAGTTGGGATAATTGTTGTAAGCGTGATCGCCCGATGGTTTCACGCTGCGGGATTGGAAGATGTCCCAGGCAGCTTTCGCGTTCGGCAAGCCACTGTCGGCTGCCGCCGCAACGCCGATCTGCAGATTGGCCGGGAACCCGGTCGATGAATGCGGGTGGCCGGACATTTTGCCTGCTTGCCAGGACTTCTTCTTCAGCTTCCCCATCGCTGCGATCATGGTTGATGAGTTGCACTCAAGGCCGACGAGCGTCGGAAAAGTTGCGGCATAGACTGCGGTGTACGTCGGCAACCAGTTCCCTACAGCATCCTTGACCTGGATGCTGTACGCCGATGCTTGCAGCCAGCAATAACCTTGCGCGGAATTGGTCTGCCAATCAGTCATCAGGCCAATCTCGAACTTCGCCAGCCAGTTGCGGAACTTTGCCGCC
>DATJDB010000011.1:0-11087 GCA_035497635.1 Pseudomonas sp.
CGACCACACGCACCTGGCGCTGCCCAAGGAGGACGAGAAGATCCGCTTCCGCGACCTGGTCGCCCAGCCGCGCAAGATCATCTCCAGCCCCACCTGGTCGGGTCTGGAAGACGAGCATGTGTCCTACAACGCCTGTTACACCAACGTCCACGAGCTGATTCCGTGGCGGACCCTCAGCGGTCGCCAGCAGCTGTATCAGGATCACCCGTGGATGCGCGACTTCGGCGAAAGCCTGATGGTTTATCGCCCGCCGATCGACACCAAGGCGCCGGCCGGGGTGGCCGAGCACAAGGCGATCAGCAACGGCAACCCGGAGATCATCCTCAACTGGATCACCCCGCACCAGAAATGGGGCATCCACTCCACCTACAGCGACAACCTGATCATGCAGGTGCTGTCACGCGGCGGTCCCATCGTGTGGATTTCGGAAACCGATGCCAAACGCATCGGCGTCGAGGACAACGACTGGATCGAGCTGTACAACGCCAACGGCGCGGTATCCGCTCGCGCGGTGGTCAGCCAGCGGGTCAAGCCCGGCATGGTGATGATGTACCACGCCCAGGAACGCATCCTGAATACCCCCGGCAGCGAAATCTCCGGCACCCGTGGCGGCATTCACAACTCGGTGACCCGCGTGTGCCCCAAGCCCACCCACATGATCGGCGGCTACGCCCAGCTGTCCTATGGCTTCAACTACTACGGCACGGTCGGCTCCAACCGCGACGAGTTCGTCATCGTGCGCAAGATGAAGCATGTGAACTGGCTGGACGGTGAAGGCAATGACTACACCCAGGAGGCCGTGAAATGAAGATCCGCTCGCAAGTCGGCATGGTGATGAATCTGGACAAGTGCATCGGCTGCCACACCTGCTCGATCACCTGCAAGAACGTCTGGACCAGCCGTGAAGGGATCGAATACGCCTGGTACAACAACGTGGAGACCAAGCCGGGCATCGGCTACCCAAAGGAATGGGCGAACCAGAAGAAGTGGCGCGGCGGCTGGGTGCGCAATGCCGACGGCAGCATCAACCCGCGTATCGGCGGCAAATGGCGGGTACTGGCGAACATCTTCGCCAACCCCGACCTGCCGGAAATCGACGACTACTACGAACCCTTCACCTTCGACTACCAGCACTTGCACACCGCCAAGGCCGGCGAACACCAGCCCACCGCGCGACCGCGCTCGCGCATTTCCGGGCAGCGCATGAAGAAGATCGAATGGGGTCCGAACTGGGAAGAAATCCTCGGCACCGAGTTCGCCAAGCGGCGCAAGGACATCAACTTCGACCAGATCCAGGCGGACATCTACGGCCAGTTCGAGCACACCTTCATGCTCTACCTGCCGCGCCTGTGCGAGCACTGCCTGAACCCCAGCTGCGTAGCGTCCTGCCCGAGCGGTGCGATCTACAAGCGCGAGGAAGACGGCATCGTGCTGATCGACCAGGACAAATGCCGGGGCTGGCGTATGTGCATCTCCGGCTGCCCGTACAAGAAGATCTATTACAACTGGAAGAGCGGCAAATCCGAAAAATGCATCTTCTGCTTCCCGCGCATCGAAGCCGGTCAGCCGACGGTCTGCTCGGAAACCTGTGTAGGCCGCATCCGCTACCTGGGCGTGCTGCTGTATGACGCCGACCGCATCGCCGAAGTGGCGGCCGCCGAGGACGAACGCGACCTGTACCGCCGCCAGTGCGACATCTTCCTCAACCCCAACGACCCGGTGATCATCGAGCAGGCCCGCAACGACGGCGTGCCGGACAACGTGATCAAGGCCGCCCAAGCCTCGCCGGTCTACAAGCTGGCCATGGACTGGGGCCTGGCACTGCCGCTGCACCCGGAGTTCCGCACGCTGCCGATGGTCTGGTACGTGCCGCCGCTGTCGCCCATTCAATCCGCTGCCGAGGCCGGGCACGTCGAATTCGACGGCGTGCTGCCGAAAATCGAATCGCTGCGCATCCCGGTGCGTTACCTGGCCAACATGCTCACCGCCGGCGACGAGGCGCCCGTGGTGCTGGCCCTCAAACGCCTGATGGCCATGCGCGTGTTCATGCGCGGCAAGCACGTGGACGGCAGCATCGATACCACGGTGCTGGAGCAGGTCGGCCTCAGCCAGGAACAGGTCGAGGACATGTACCGCTACCTGGCCATCGCCAACTATGAGGATCGCTTCGTGATCCCTACCGGCCACCGGGAAATGGCGCGCGATGCCTACCCCGAGCGCAACGGTTGCGGCTTCACCTTCGGCAACGGCTGCCAGGGCGGCAAGAACCAGACCAGCCTGTTCGGCGGACGCAAGGCCACCACCACGCTGGTCAAGCCCGTCGAGGAATTCGATCCGCTGGAGGACATGCGCCGTGACTAGCCCGGAAACCGCACACGTGGAAACCGTTGAAGGCCTGCGCAGCCTGCGTGTGCTGGCGCGCCTGCTCGACTACCCGACCGCCGACCTGCAGGCCGCCGCCGATGAACTGGCGGCCATCCTGCACGGCGAAGCACGCCTGCAACCCCGGTTGCGCCAGCGCTTCGCCGACTGGTGCCAGCGCCTGGCCAGCACCGAGCTGCTGGATCTGCAGGCCGAGTACGTCGAGCTGTTCGATCGCGGACGCGCCACCTCGCTGCTGCTGTTCGAACATGTGCACGGCGAGTCGCGGGATCGCGGCCAGGCGATGGTCGATCTGCTCGCCGAATACGAGGCGGCCGGCTTCCAGCTTTCCGCCCGGGAACTGCCGGACCACCTGCCGCTGTTTCTCGAATACCTGTCGACCCGCGATGAGGAGGACATCGGCCGCTGGCTGGGCGAGATCAGCCACATCCTCGCCCTGCTCACCGCGCGCCTGGAGGAGCGCAACGCCGAGCACGCCCTGGTGCCGCACGCGCTGCTGGCGCTAATCGGCGCCACCGAACTGATCGATCAGCACCGCCCCAGCGTGGCCGCCGAGGAACCGGACCATACGCCCCAGGCGCTGGACAAGGTCTGGGAGGAGGAAATGGTGCGCTTTTCCGCCGATTCCGACGACGACTGTGCCCTGCAGTCAGCCGAGGGACGCCGGCTGGCCGAGCGCAAATACCAGGCGTCGGCACAGATCGTCACCCTCATGCCCGCCGATCCGTCAGCGCCCGCGCCGGATAGCCAATAGCGAAAGGAGAGCCCCATGTTCTTCGAATACCTACAGCATCTGATCTATGGCTATTACCCCTACCTGGCCGGCACCGTCTTCCTGGTCGGCAGCCTGCTGCGCTTCGATCACGGGCAGTACACCTGGAAGGCGCATTCCAGCCAGATCCTCTCGAAAAAGAACATGCGTCTGGCCAGCAACCTGTTCCATATCGGCATCCTGGTGATCTTCTTCGGCCACCTGTTCGGCATGCTCACCCCGCACTGGATGTACGAGCCCTTCATCACCGCCGGGAACAAGCAGCTCTTGGCCATCATCATCGGCGGCATCGCCGGCGCCATGGTGGTGATCGGCGGCGTCATGCTGCTGTACCGACGCTTTTACAACCCCAGGGTCAAGGCCACGTCGGGCGCGATGGACAACCTGATCCTGGTGCTGATCGTGTTCCAGGCCGCCCTGGGCATGGTTACCATCATCTTCTCCCTCGGCCATCTGGAGGGCGATGTGATGCTGACTCTGGCGTCCTGGGCGCAGGCCATCGTGTTCTTCAACGGCAACGCGGCGAACTACCTTGAAGAGGTCTCGTGGATCTACAAGGTTCATATCTTTGTCGGTCTGACCATCATCTTCCTGTTCCCCTTCACCCGGCTGGTGCACATCTGGAGCATTCCGCTGGGTTACCTGGGACGCAACTACCAGATCGTGCGCAAGCGCGGCTGACGGGAGGCCGTTATGGAGCTGATCGATACGCAGACAGTGCAGGACGCGCCCGCACCGGTGATTCGCGTCGGTGCGGTGGAATTCGGCGAGGCAGAGATCGCCCGGGAAACGCCCTTCCACCCCTCCGCCTCGCTGGCTGACGCGCAATTGCAGGCCGCCCGTGCGCTGGTGGTGCGCGAGCTGCTGCGTCAGCGCGCCGAGGCACTGGGCCTGGCGTTGCTGGATGCCGAGGGGCGCGAGAATGACGGTGCCCTGGCAACGCTGCTGGAACGCGAGCTGCAGATTCCCGAGCCGGACGAAGCCGCCTGCCAGCGCTTCTTCGAGCACAATCGCCCACGCTTCGCCGAACCCACACGATTACGGGTGCGGCACATCCTGCTCGCGGCGGCGCCGGACGATGCCCGTGCGCGGGATGGGCAGTACCGCCTCGGCCAGAAACTGCTGCGACAGCTAGGCGAAGCGCCGGGGCGTTTCACCGAACTGGCCCAGCGCTATTCGGCCTGCCCTTCCAAGGAGGATGACGGCGAATTGGGCTGGCTGGCGCCAGGCCAGACCGTGGCGGAACTGGACCGCGCCCTGCTCGACTTGCCGGTCGGCTTGCACGAACGGCCGCTGGCCTCGCGCTACGGCTGGCATGTGATTGCCATCGATGAGCGTCATGACGAGCGCCCGCTGCCCTATGAACAGGTCGCCGAACGGGTGCGCCACAGCCTGCGGGAACAAGCCACGCGACGCGCCCTGCGCCACTATCTGCTGGCGCTGGAGGACGACATCGGCGTCGAAGGCCTGCGCCTGGACGCCGATGCCGATGGTTCGCTGATGCGCTGAGCCCGTCCGCTCGAAGCCACACCTTCTTCCCCCATCCGGGTTGACCCCCGTCATTCCCGGCTTCCCGGCGCGGACGATAATGCCGGTTGGTTTAGTTGTGCAGGGGTTCGGCTCATGAAAAACATCAAGATCGGCTATGGGGTGCTGATCATCGGCTTGTCGCTGCTCTGGCTGCAGGCCGATCCGCTACTGCCAGCCAACTTCGGTTATTTCGATGTACGCCACATGCTGGTGACCTACACCGGCATCCTCGGTATCGGGGTGATGAGCATCGCGATGCTGCTGGCACTGCGTCCGGTGCGGATCGAGCCCTTGCTGGGCGGTCTGGACAAGAGCTATCGGCTGCACAAATGGCTGGGCATTACCGGCCTGGTGGTTTCGATCATCCACTGGCTGTGGGCGCAGGGTACCAAATGGGCGGTCGGCTGGGGTCTGCTGACCAAGCCGCACAAGGGGCCGCAACCCGAGCAGACAGTCGAACTGTTCCGCTTCTTTCGCAGCCAGCGCGGCCTGGCCGAAAGCATCGGCGAATGGGCGTTCTACGCGGTGGTCGTGCTGCTGGTGCTGGCCCTGCTCAAGCGCTTCCCCTATCGCTACTTCTTCAAGACCCACCGCCTGCTGGCGGTGGTGTATCTGGCGCTGGTCGTGCATTCGGTGGTGCTGTTGCCGTTCGAGTTCTGGGGCGAACCCATCGGCCCGCTGATGCTGCTGTTGATGGCTGCTGGCAGCGTCGCCGCCGTCGTTTCGCTGTTCCGCCGCGTTGGTTACAAACGCCGCGCCGTGGGCGAAATCGTCGAAGTGGTGCATCACCGCGACAACCGCGTGCTGAAGTTCGCCATCAAGCTGAAAGACAACTGGCCCGGTCACCAGGCCGGACAATTCGCCTTCGTCACCCTCGACCCGCGTGAGGGCGCGCACCCCTATACCATTTCCTCGGCCTGGCACAACGATGGTCACCTGTTCTTCCTGGTCAAGGGCATCGGCGATTACACCCGCACCCTGCCCGAGAAGGTCAAGGTCGGTGACCTGGTCACTGTCGAAGGCCCTTATGGCCGTTTCGATTTCAGCGGCAGCCAGCCACGGCAGATCTGGGTAGGCGGCGGCATCGGCATCACGCCGTTCATTGCGCGCATGCAGGCACTGGCGGCCACGCCGGATGGCAAGGACATCGACCTGTTCTATTGCACCAGCGAACCCGATGAAGCCTTCATTGACGAGCTGCGCCGGCACGCCGAACGCGCCAATGTGCACCTGCATGTACTGGTATCCGGCCGCGATGGGCGCCTGGATGCCGAGCGTCTGTGCCAGGCGGTACCGCAATGGCAGGCAGCGGATATCGGCTTCTGCGGCCCGGCGGGCTTTGGCCAGGCGTTGCGCGAAGGCCTCAAAGCCAGGGGTCTGGACGCTGATCGCTTCCATCAGGAACTGTTCGAGATGCGCTAACGCGCCGCGCATGCACCCTCTCGGGGCGCAACCCGAGAAAAAGCAAGGCCTCGGCAGGGTCGGGTTACCGAACCTGCCGAGGCCTTGTCATTCAACCCCGCCACCCGCCCGGTTCGAGCGGGTGGCGTCGCGCTGACTCAGACGCGCTCGACGCGCACTGGCAGAGCCTGGCGGACCGCCGCGCCGGAAACCCAGTCGATCCACACGTTGGTGTCCGGACGGGTCGGATCGCCGAAGCCCAGGTCGTTGAGGTTGACCCCTGCACCCAGCGCCGGGTTGTGGGCCATGGGCTGGCCGTCCACCTGATGGGCGCGGGTGCCCAGCTCGGTGTGACCGTAACCATGTTCCACGGCAACGGTGCCGGGCTTCAGCCCGTCGCGCACCAGTGCCACCCCTTCCCGCGAACCGCCCGGCGTGACCAGGCGCACCGTGTCGCCATGACCGATACCGAGGCGTGCCGCGTCTTCGCGGTGCAGGTACACCGGGTTATGCGGGTGCACCTGGCGCAGCCGGTCGGCACCGATGGAGAAGGCGCTCATCAGGTGCGACTTGAACGAGATCATCAGCATCGGCCACTGGTCCTCGCCATACAGCTCGCGCATCGGACGGCCGTCGGCCATGCGTACCGGGTACCAGGTCGGGCAGCCACTGTAGCGCTCGCCGGTCATCGAGTGGCGCATCTTGGCCAGATCCTCGTACCAGAGCTGCTGCGGCTTGGCGTAGCCCTGGCGCAACTGTCCCTTGTCGTTCCAGGCGTCCTCGATCCGCGCGAAACGTCCGCCACGGCTCATCAGCAACGCCACGCGGCGCCATTCCTCGTCCTTGAGGTTTTGCTGCAGGCGCCCGGTGTGACGCTGCACACCGGTCAGTTGCAGATCATCATCACTGGCTTCCGGCACCGGCTGGCCAGCGGCGTAGGCGATGTTGGCGAAGCCGCGCAGATAGAAATCAGCGGCACTGTTCAGGTCGTAGCGGTTGCCCTGGGCGTCACGGATCGCGCCGTTGCCGAAGCCCGGCATGCCGAGACGCTTGGCGGTGGCGATCAGGAAGCTTTCCAGGCTGATCGGCTCGCCTTCGGCGGTCTTTGCCACGCGCGGCTCAACTACCGGCCAGCGCACGCTGGAAGCCTTGGCCACCACGCCGTTCCAGGGTGCCGAGACGCCCCAGCTTTCGTAGGTCAGGGTGTCGGGAACGATGTAGTCGGCCAGTGCGCTGGTTTCGTTGATGAACGGGTTCACCGCGATGTTCAGTGGCATCAGCTTCGGATCGCGCAGGCGCTGCTCGATGACATGGCGCCATCCGGCGATGCCGTACACCTGGTTGCCCATGTGGTTGATCCACACTTTGGCGCGGTACGGGTAGCCATCCAGGGCGGCGGCGATCATTTCCGAACTCAGCCCACCGACCGCCGGGTACCAGGGTGCGCTGGCCGGGTACGGCGACTGGCCCGCCGCTTTCTTGCGGCGGTATTCGCTGCTCTTCTCATAGGGGAAGCGGTGACGAGACAGCGCCACACCCTTGGGGTCCACCTTGCCGGCGAAGCCACCGATGTTGTAGCGCGGCCCCGGACCGAACGGCGGGAACTGCCCGGCATCGACTACCAGGCCGCCCTTGACGTTGAGGTTGCCAACCAACGTGTTGAGCATGCCGATGGCGTAGGCGGTGTAGAAGCCGGAGCCACTCATGGTGCCGCCGTGGGAGTTGGCCACCGCCTGCTTGCCATAACGGGTGAAGCGCTCGGCCAGGCCGGTGATCTTCTCCACCGGCACGCCGGATTCGCGGGCGTAGTCTTCTAGGCTCATGCGTCGGGCTTCGGCGTGCAGACGGCTCAGCGAGCTGCTGACCAGGACCGGCTGACCGTCCAGCGTCACCGTGCGCTCTACGAACAGCTCCGCCGGTTCGGCCTGGATATGCGCGGCCAGCTCACCGTCGGCGCGCTGCACCACGAAGGCTTCGGCATCGCTCCAGCCCAGGTCGGCGCCGCGCAGGAAGCTGCCGAAGCGCGGATGCTCGGGGTCATTCACCAGCAGGTGGGTGGCGTTGCTCCAGGACGCCTCACCGGCCGCCTGCATCGCCGCCGGGCCCGGCTGGGCGAGCATGCCGGCGTCGTAGCGACGGTTGTCGAGAATCCAGCGGATCATGCCCATCACCAGCGCCAGGTCGCCGGCCGGCTTGACCGCCAGCCACTCGCTGTCATCGCTGAGCACGTTGGAAGTGGCCGGCAGGGTCGGCGACACGACCACGTATTCGAAGACTGGCTTGTCGGTGCGGGTCCGCGCCTCGGCCAGTTGACGGCCCTGACGCTGGAAGGGGTTGCCCGCCTGCGCCGGCGCGGTGCCGATGAACAGACCGAAACGGGCATTGTCCCAATCCGGCTTGCCGTGAGGCATGCCCGGCAGGTCGCCGAGCGCGGCGGCGGTGCCGACCCGGTAGGTCTGACCGCAGTAGGAACCGTGGTTGGAGAAGTTGACGCTGCCGAACGACTGCTGGGTGAAGCGGCGTACAAAAGGCGTGCGGCCTTCGTTACCGGCGTCGGTGAACAGCAGTTGGTTGGTCAGCGGACCGTATTCCGGGTTGGCCGGGTCGATCAGGGTGTCGCGGTCATAGATGGCGCGCAGGCCGTCGACATGACCTTCGCCGAACAGATCGCCGCCCTCGCAGACTTCCTCGATCAGTTGCTCGAAGGAAATGCTCTGCCACTTGCCCTCCCCGCGCTTGCCCACGCGCTTGAGTGGCTGCAGCACACGATAGGGGCTGGTCAGTTGCTCGAACATCGCCGCGCCACGCCCGCAGGCGGTGGCGCGGCCTTCGATGCCGGCGTCGCCGCCGAGCGCGGTGTACACATCGCGCACCGGCGTCTGCATGTCCGCCGGCTGGGTGGTGGCCAGTGGGTGATACGGGTTGCCGGCCACACGGATGATGCAGTTGGCGTCGTTATCCACCCGCACGCGAATGCCGCACTGGGTCCAGCAACCCAGGCACACCGACGGGCTGACGGTTTGCCCCGGCTGGGTGGACAGCGCGCCGGTCAGCGGATCGATACGAAATTCCGGGGTCAGCGAATTGCCGCGCACCGCATCGGCGGTCGGCGTGCCAGCGGTGCCATGCACCAGCCCGGTCACTGCCCGGCTGACGGTTTCGGTGTAGCCGGCGGCGAACACCGCCAGACCGCCTGCGACGGCGGCGCCCTGGGCGATCACCTTGCGCCGGCCGGCGTCCTGTAGTTCTTCCTGTTGCTTGGTCTTGTCGGTCATGTCATTGACTCCTGATCAGTGACCGGCCCGCGCCGGGTTGTAAGAGGGAAAGCGTTCCAGCACGAACACCACGGCGACCAGCAGGGCCAGGCACAGGCCGAACATGCCAACGATGCCCAGCAGCCCATCGCCGCCCATCGGCATGCTGTACAGGTACAGGCCGGCACCGTACTTGGGTACACCCTGTACGCTCATGAACACCACCCAGCGGAACACCCAGGCCGAGATCAGCATGGCCAGCGCCACCAGCATCGAGTAGCCGCAGCCACTCAGACGCGCCGCCGGGCGGGCCAGCATGACCAGCATCAGCAGGCCGCTCAGCGAAGCGCCGAGCAGGCTCAGGCGCCAGACCGGGAAGTCCTCGAACAGGCGCAGCGCGGCCGGGAAGGATGAATCCAGGCCCAGGCTGCCGGTGGCCACCCAGAACAACACTCCCAGCACCACCAGCACCAGCGCACTGATGCCCAGGCGGCGCAGCAGTTCCAGCGGCATCGCCGCCAGACCGCCCGGCAACCAGCGGCCGACCAGCAGCATGGCGCCGAGAGCGGCCAGCCAGCCGGTGACGGCGAAGTTCCACGGCAGCAACAGCGTGTTCCACAGCGGGCGGGCGCGCACCACCATCACTTCGGCGCCGGTGTAGACCAGAATGCTCACCGCCAGCAGCGCCATGGCCAAGCCGACCAGGCGCAGCAGGCGTTCGCGACGCAGCCACCACAGCAGGCAGAAACCCAGGGCCAGCATCACGAACAGCGGCAGCAGGTAGGCGCCGATGGACATCCACGACCAGGGCGTGAAATGTGCGTAGAAGTGCCAGAAGCGTCCCGGCTGGTGCAGGTCGGCCAGCAGCGAAACTGGCGCGGCGATGGCCGTGACCAGCAGCACCACCACGGCCGCCGGCAGCAGGCGCGCCGACGGCGAGCCGGCCTTGCCGAACGCCAGGACGGCGGCGGTGAGCGCCGTGGTAGCGGCGATACCGATGAAGAAGAAATACTGCACCGCCCAGGGCAACCAGGCGGCTTCGTAGTTGGGGGTCAACAGTTCGACGATCTGCATGGCGGCCTCCTCAGTGCTTGGCGATCAGACGGATACCCGCCTGACCGTCCACTTCGTTGACGAAGGCCTCGGGCAGGCCGATGTAGTACACGTGCGGGTCGGTGTTCATCCCCGGCTTGAGCACGCGGATCTCGTCCTTGTTGGCTGCCATTCGACGGGAAATCTCGCTCTGCGGATCGTTCAGATCGCCGATCACCCGCGCCCCGCCCACGCAGCTTTCCACGCAGGCCGGCAGCAGGCCGACCTCCAGGCGGTGCTCGCAGAAGGTGCACTTGTCCGCGGTCTGAGTCTCGTGGTTGATGAAGCGCGCGTCATAGGGACAGGCCTGCACGCAGTAGCCACAGCCCACGCAGCGCTCGTTGTCGACCAGCACGATGCCGTCGGTGCGCTGGAAGGTCGCCTGCACCGGGCAGACCGGCACGCATGGCGGCTCGTCGCAGTGGTTGCACAGACGCGGCAGGTTGATCAGCGCCGAGGGCGCATCCGGCGACTCGGTGACTTCGTACTGCAGCACCGTGGTGCGGAACTGGCCGATCGGCGGCATGTTCTCCACCGAGCAGCTCACCGTGCAGGCCTGGCAGCCGATGCACTTGCGCAGGTCGACCAGCATGCCGTAACGCTTGCCCTCGATGCCCGGGCGCCGCGGCGGCTGGTCGCCGACACCGGCCTGGACG
>DATJDB010000012.1:0-5457 GCA_035497635.1 Pseudomonas sp.
CCGAGGGCCAGCAGGATGTCCTCGAAATATTGCTCCATTCGGTCGCTGCCCAGGGCGAACATGGGGCGATTCTCCGAATCCATGATCTGGATGCGCAGGCCGTCGCGGGTGCTCTCGATCAGCACCTGGTCCTTGAAGCGCTGCAGCTCGGGGCTTTCCTCGATGACGTTCTGCAGCTCCAGGCGCAGCATTTCCAGGCGCTCGAAATCCAGCTCGGCCGACAGGTTGCTGATCTGATCGATGTCCACCTGCTGGGTCAGCCCCTCGCTGAGCGGGCCATTCAGCTCGACGTTCTGGGTGCGATCCGGCGCCGGGTGCGGCGAGCCGCCCAGGTCGATGACGTGCTGGCTGGTCGAACCGCTGAAGCCGATCGGGTCCTTGAAATAGCCGGAGATGATCGCCCGCTGCATCGGCGTGGACACCGACATCAGCCAGAGCACCAGGAAGAACGCCATCATGGCGGTCATGAAGTCGGCCAGGGCGATCTTCCAGGAGCCACCGTGATGACCGCTGTCATAGCGCTTGATGCGCTTGATGATGATGGGCTGATTGTTTTCCATCGCCTGTCATCAGCTCCCGCGCATGGCCTGTTCCAGCTCCTGGAAGCTGGGTCGATGCCCCGGCAGCAGCACCTTGCGCCCGAACTCCACGGCCAGGGTCGGCGGCAGGCCGGAGGCCGAGGCGATCAAGCTGGCCTTGATGGCCTCGTAGACGTTGAGTTCCTCGCGGGCGTCCTGCTCCAGGCACACCGAGAGCGGGCCGACGAAGCCGTAGGCGGCGAGAATGCCGAGGAAGGTACCCACCAGCGCCGCCGCCACGCTTTCACCGATGCGCGCCTGTTCGGCTTCACCGAGCAGCGCCATGGTCATCACGATACCCAGCACCGCGGCGACGATGCCGAAGCCCGGCAGGGCGTCGGCGACCTTGCCCACCGAGTGGGAGGGGTGATTCAGCTCTTCCTTGAGGCTGGCCAATTCCATTTCGAACAGATTTTCCAGTTCATGGGCGGCCATGTTGCCGCTGGTCATGATGCGCAGGTAATCGCAGATGTACGCCACCATGCGCGGGTCGTTCAGCACGCTGGGGTACTTGGCGAAGATGGGACTTTCGTGGGGCTCCTCGATGTCGCCCTCGATGGCCATCATGCCTTCGCGACGACTCTTGGTGAGGATGTCGTAGATCAGCCGCAGCACTTCCAGGTAATAGGCCCGGTTGTAGCGCGAGCTGAACATGCGCAGCGATTTCTTGATGATGCGCCACGAGTTGTGGCCGCGGTTCGACTGGATGAACGCGCCCAGCGCCGCACCGCCGATGATGATCAGCTCGAACGGATGGATCAGCGCCATGATCTTGCCGCCTGCGAGCGCAAAGCCGCCCAGCACGCTGCTGAATACCACGAGAATTCCGATGATTTTTGCCATGACTGAAGACTACGAATCCTGGAGGGAGCGGGCGACCGGTTATGCCCTAGTGGTTATCGGCGCCCTTCAGGCAAACTGAAGGCGAATTTTTCAGGGACGTGCCAATGCCCATACCAGACAGTTCCGCACCACCTCGCAGCCTCGATGCCTGGCTTGAACGCCTGGACGATACCCAGCTGCCGGTGTCCGGTCGCCAGCGCCAACAGCTGCGCCGCGAGCTGCAGCGCGCCGATTGCCCGCTGCCCATCATCGCCCAGCGCCTGCAGACCTGTCCGGCCCTGGCCCTGGCTCTGCTGCGCGAAGCCAACCGCCACGGAAGCGGGCCGCTGGGCGGCAACAGCGAGCATCTGGAAAGCGCCCTGGTGCGCCTGGGACTGGACCGTGCCGAGGCGATTCTGCTGGCCCTGCCGGAACGCTCCGCACGCACCCTGCCTCCCGCGCTGATCCAGCTGCTGCATATCAGCCAGCACGCCCAGCACCAGGCCGCCGGCTTGTTTGCCAATCGCATGGCGCGCCTGGAGGGCGAGATTCTCTGCGCCAGCCAGTTGTTCCTGGCGCCCTTCTGGGCACTGACCCAGGCCTTTCCCGACCTGTTGCAACGCTGGGAGGCCCGCGTAGTCGGCGAGCACCAGCCGGCCCGCGCGGTGGAGCAGGATCTGTTCGGCGTTTCGCTGGTCGAGCTGGGCCTGGCGCTGGCCCGGCGCTGGCGGCTGCCCGAGGCGGTGATTCTCGGCTACCAGACATTGTGTCGCGAGCGCACCATGCTGATCCAGTGCCTGCGTCTGGCGCGGCGTCCCGGCACGAATCCCCTGCAGCGCCTGCAGGACGACAATCCCGAGCTGCTGCGCTGGCTGACCCGGCCGGTGCTCAGTACGCTGCTGGCCAACGCCCTGGTACTGGCCGCCCAGCATGCCTGGGACGATGCGCGCAGCCTGCGCTGGCAGCGCCTGACCGCGCTGTACCTGGACCAGCCGCTGGAGCACCTGCAGACGCACATCCACTGCCTGGCGGTGGAAAGCGCCCGCCTGCTGCCGACCGGCCCGGCCTGGCATCCGGCCCAGGCCCTGCTCTGGCCGGCGGGCAGCCGTCGACCGCCGGCCGTCGAGCCGCCCTCGCTGCTCTCCAGCTTCTTCCGCCCACAGGAATGGCGACGCCTGTGCGAGCGTTTCGGCCAAGAGCCGAGCGCCTTCCTCAACTTGCCGCACCTGCTGGCCAGCGCCGCGCAGGTACTGGAACTGTGCGGGCTGCAGCGCTTCGCTCTACTGTTCAGCGATCGCCAGGGCCAACTGATCGCCTTGCATCAGCACGGCCTGCCGCCCCGCACGCCGCGCCTGCAGGCCGATCCGGGGCGCTGGGCGCTGCTGGCGCAACTGATTGCCCAGCCGGTGCTGGTGCATGTTTCGCCGCAGCGCAACACCGGGCTGTGCCGCAGATTGCCGCCGGACATCCGCGAGCATTTTGACGAGCGGCACATGGTCATGCGCGGCTTCGACCTGGGCGGGCGCAACAGCCTGGTGCTATTCGGTGACCAGCACGGCATGCCGTTCTCGGATCGCCAGCTGGAGCTGCTGGAAAAGACCGCGCGGGTCATCGAACGCGGCATGCTGACCTTCGGACGGCGCGCCGTGCAGGCCAGCATCACGGACAAGCCGCCCACCGCCTGACTATCGGCAGCGGGCCCACTGCCCTGCGCACGGCTTTTCGCTACAATCGCCCGCCCTTTCCCTGGAGAGCCGCCGTGAGCGACGTCTTTTCCGAACTGCCGCTGGTGATCGAAGCCGCGGATCTGCTGCCGCGCCTGTTGGCGCCCGAGCTGATTCTCGTCGACCTGACCAGCGGCGGCCGCTATGCCGAAGGACACCTCCCCGGCGCCCGCTACGTCGATCCCAAGCGCACTCAGCAGGGTCAACCGCCGGCGCCCGGCCTGCTGCCGTCCCGCGAGCGGCTGGAAGCGCTGTTCGGCGAGCTGGGGCATCGCAGCAATGCCGTCTACGTGGTGTACGACGACGAAGGCGGCGGCTGGGCCGGACGCCTCATCTGGCTGCTGGATATCATCGGCCACCGCCGCTACCACTACCTGAACGGCGGCCTGCATGCCTGGCTGGCCGCCGACCTGCCGCTCAGCCATGAGGTCCCGCCGCGCGCCGGCGGCCCGGTGCAGCTGCGCCTCGACGAGGCGCCCACGGCCAGTCGCGAATACCTGCAGAGCCGTCTGGGCGCCGATGACCTGGTGGTCTGGGACGCCCGCTCGCCGGCCGAGTACCGGGGCGAAAAGGTGCTGGCCGCCAAGGGCGGGCACATCCCCGGAGCAATCAATTACGAATGGACCGCCGGAATGGACGGCGCGCGCGCCCTGCGCATCCGCACGGACATCGCCGAACGCCTGCAGGCCCTGGGCATTACCCCGGACAAGGAAATCATCACCCACTGCCAGACCCATCACCGCTCGGGCTTCACCTACCTGGTGGCCAAGGCGCTCGGCTATCCGCGCGTCAAGGGCTATGCCGGCTCCTGGTCGGAATGGGGCAACCATCCCGACACACCTGTAGAAAATTAAGGTTCAAACCCAAGGAAACCTCATGTCCTTCAAAGACCGCCTGTTCATCCTCAGTCAGTACCTGACGCCCCATCATCTGCTGTCGCGCCTGGCTGGCTGCGTCGCGGAATGCCGGGTGCGCTGGTTCAAGAACGCCTTCATCCGCCGCTTCGCCGAGCACTTCCAGGTGGACATGACCCAGGCCCAGGTCGAAGACCTGGACGCCTACGAGCACTTCAACGCCTTCTTCACCCGTGCCCTCAAGGAAGGTGCCCGCCCGCTCGATTCCACGTCTGGCGCCATCCTCTGCCCGGCCGACGGCACCGTCAGCCAGCTCGGCGCGATCACCGACGGCCGCATCTTCCAGGCCAAGGGCCACAGCTTCAGCGCACTGGAACTGCTGGGCGGCGACGCCGAGCGCGCCGCACCGTTCATGGGCGGCCAGTTCGCCACCGTGTACTTGTCGCCGCGTGACTATCACCGCGTACACATGCCGCTGGGCGGCACTCTGCGTGAAATGGTTTATGTACCGGGACGCCTGTTTTCCGTGAACCAGACTACGGCCGAGAACGTGCCGGAGCTGTTCGCACGCAACGAGCGGGTGGTCTGCCTGTTCGACACCGAACGCGGCCCCATGGCCGTGGTGCTGGTTGGCGCGATGATCGTTGCCAGCATCGAGACCGCCTGGGCCGGGCTGGTGACACCGCCCAAGCGCACGCTGAAGACCTTCCGCTACGACGAGGCGGCCCGCGCGCCGATCGCACTGGAAAAAGGCGCGGAGATGGGCCGCTTCAAGCTGGGCTCCACCGCCATCGTGCTGTTCGGACCCGACCAGGTGAACTGGGACGACCAACTGGCCGCCCTCAGCCCGGTGGTCATGGGCCAGCGCCTGGGCATGGCACGTAGAGCCGCCGAGTAACTTGGTGCGGCCGGTCCGCCCGGCACCGCAACCCGCCTCCCCCCCGTCCGGCCGGCGTAAAGCCGGCCCCACAAAAGCCCGCCAGCCCGGCGCAACTTGTAGGGCCGGGTTTATCCCGACCGACATTGTCGAGACCGGGCACCGCAACCGGCCTCACGCCCACCGAACGGCAAACAACACCGTCCCACCCCGCCCGCATCGCCCCAAGCGACCCACGTCACAGCTTCGGCCGGGCGCTTTGACGCACCTCGAGCCACGCCGCTAGATTCCCGACACACTTTCCCGTGTCCTTCGCCCGTTCGGGCCGTGTCTCCTATGACCATCGACAAGAAAACCATCCGCCTGCTGCTGCTCGAAGACTCGCAAAACGAGGCCGAACGCCTGGTCAGCCTGTTTCGCAACGCCGGGCGCGCCACCCGCGTGCAGCGCCTGACCTCGGCCGAAGATCTGCACGGCACCCTGCAACAGACCTGGGACCTGCTGATCTGCGCCCCGAACAGCCAGCTGCTATCGCCCGAGGAAGTGATCCTCGCCATTCGTCGCCAGGCCAGAGATCTGCCAATCATCCAACTTGTCCCTAC
>DATJDB010000013.1:0-3188 GCA_035497635.1 Pseudomonas sp.
ATCTTCATGCGGATCTGGTTGATGAAGATCACCAGGCAGTTGGCGTTCTTGATGTTGCCGGTGATCTTGCGCAGCGCCTGGGACATCAGGCGGGCCTGCAGGCCGACGTGGGTGTCACCCATCTCGCCTTCGATTTCCGCCTTGGGCACCAGCGCGGCCACGGAGTCGACGATGATCACGTCCACGGCGTTGGAGCGCACCAGCATGTCGGTGATTTCCAGCGCCTGTTCGCCGGTATCCGGCTGGGACACCAGCAGATCGTCGACGTTAACGCCCAGCTTGCCGGCGTAGTCGGGGTCCAGCGCATGTTCGGCATCGACGAAGGCGCAGGTGGCGCCCTGCTTCTGGGCTTCGGCGATCACCGACAGGGTCAACGTGGTCTTACCGGAGGACTCCGGACCGTAGATCTCGACGATACGGCCCTTGGGCAGGCCGCCGATGCCCAGAGCAATGTCCAGGCCCAGGGAACCGGTGGAAATGGCCGGGATGGCCTGGCGATCATGATCGCCCATACGCATCACCGCACCCTTGCCAAACTGCTTTTCGATCTGGCCCAGGGCCGCCGCCAGGGCGCGCTTCTTGTTATCGTCCATTGAAGAGTCCTCGCTAAATTCGACAGGGCCCGACGGCCACAAACAACTGTATAAGTAGCCAGTATTAGAGCATAGGCTTCCGCACTCGCCTACCCCTCGACCGGATTTTCTCCGACGGCTAGCCGGATAAGGCCAACCAGTGCCGCTTCTACCGACTGACGGCGTACGGCTGCACGGTCACCGGCGAACTGAAAGCGCTGTGCATACAGCTGCTGGTCATCCGCCCAGGCCAGCCAGACGGTGCCGACCGGCTTTGCCGGCGTACCGCCGTCCGGCCCGGCGATACCGCTGACCGCCACGGCGAAACGCGCCCCACTGTACTGCTGCGCGCCCCGCACCATGGCCTCCACCACCTCGCGGCTGACCGCGCCGACGGTCGCAAACAGCTCCGCCGGCACACCCAGCTGGACGGTCTTCTGCGTATTGGAATAGGTGACGTAACCTGCCTCGAACCAGGCCGAGCTACCGGGAATACGGGTGATCGCCTCAGCGATGCCACCACCCGTGCAGGATTCGGCGGTGGTGACCTGGGCCTGTTTCGCCAGTAATGCATCACCCAGACGCTGCGACAAGGATGTGATGATATCCATGAAGGTGTTCCCTGCTTTTTTCCAGACGCCACCCTACATCACCCGGCCGGGTCTGATTCGTGACAGATGGCGAAACGACCCATAGACCTACCCAAACGGTCGCGCCTGACGCCAGCCCCGGTTTACGCCCCGAGGCGCTGATGCGCTGATGCGCGCATGCCCCCAAAAGCTCGCGAATGAATTCGCTCCCACAGGGCCTGGCGCCGCGCTCGCCATGGGAGCGGACTTGTCCGCGAGCTTTCGGCATTTAGCCCCCACAGGTCCAGCGCCGGAAATGGTAATCTTCCGCGCTTTCGAATACCCCAGCCAGCGCCCGGATTCCCATGCCCAAGGATACCCTCGACCTCTCGTCCCACACGCCCATGATGCAGCAGTACTGGCGGCTGAAAAGCCAGTACCCGGACCAACTGATGTTCTATCGCATGGGCGATTTCTACGAGCTGTTCTACGAGGACGCCAAGAAGGCCGCCAAACTGCTGGACATCACCCTCACCGCGCGTGGCCAGTCCGCCGGGCAGGCGATTCCCATGGCCGGGATTCCCTTCCACTCCGCAGAAGGTTACCTGGCCAAGCTGGTCAAACTGGGCGAGTCCGTGGTGATCTGCGAGCAGATCGGCGACCCGGCCACCAGCAAGGGGCCGGTGGAACGCCAAGTGGTGCGCATCCTTACGCCCGGCACGGTCAGTGACGAAGCGCTGCTCGATGAACGCCGCGACAACCTGCTGGCCGCCCTGCTCGGTGATGAGCGCCTGTTCGGTCTGGCCGTGCTGGACATCACCAGCGGCCGCTTCAGCGTGCAGGAAATCCACGGCTGGGAAGCGCTGCTCGCCGAGCTGGAACGCCTCGATCCCGCAGAACTACTGATCCCCGACGACTGGCCCCAAGGCCTGCCCGCCGAAAAACGGCGCGGCAGTCGTCGCCGCGCGCCGTGGGATTTCGAGCGCGATTCCGCCTTCAAGAGCCTCTGCCAGCAATTCGGCACCCAGGATCTCAAGGGCTTCGGCTGCGAAGGTCTGACCCTGGCCATCGGCGCCGCCGGCTGCCTGCTCTCCTACGCCAAGGAAACCCAGCGCACCGCCCTGCCCCACCTGCGCAGCCTGCGCCATGAGCGCCTGGCCGACACCGTGGTGCTGGACGGTGCCAGCCGCCGCAACCTGGAAATCGACACCAACCTCGCCGGCGGACGCGACAACACCCTGCAATCGGTGTTCGACCGCAGCCAGACCGCCATGGGCAGTCGCCTGCTGGGTCGCTGGCTGAACCGCCCGCTACGCGACCGCGCCGTGCTGGAAGCCCGCCAGGACGCCATCGCCTGTCTGCTGGAACGCTACCGCTTCGAGAGCCTGCAACCGCGCCTGAAGGAAATCGGCGACGTGGAGCGCATCCTCGCCCGCATCGGCCTGCGCAACGCTCGCCCGCGCGATCTGGCACGGCTGCGCGATGCGCTGGCCGCCCTGCCCGATCTGCAACAGGCGATGGGCGACCTGGAAGCGCCGCACCTGCAGGGCCTGGCAATCAACGTGCGCACCTATCCGGAGCTGGCCGACCTGCTCCGGCGCGCGGTCATCGACAACCCGCCGGCGGTGATCCGCGACGGCGGCGTGCTGGCGCGCGGCTATGACCCGGAACTGGACGAGCTGCTGTCACTCTCGGAAAACGCCGGTCAGTACCTGATGGATCTGGAAGCCCGCGAAAAGGCGCGCACCGGCCTGCCCAACCTCAAAGTCGGCTACAACCGCATCCACGGCTACTTCATCGAGCTGCCGCGCGTGCAGGCCGAGCAGGCGCCGGCCGACTATCAGCGCCGTCAGACCCTCAAGGGCGCCGAGCGCTTCATTACCCCGGAACTCAAGGCCTTCGAGGACAAGGCGCTGTCGGCCAAGAGCCGCGCCCTGGCTCGAGAAAAGCTGCTCTATGAGGAATTGCTGGAGCGGCTCATCGGCGAGCTGGCGCCGCTGCAGGAAACCGCCGCCGCGCTGGCCGAATTGGATGTACTGAGCAACCT
>DATJDB010000014.1:0-9816 GCA_035497635.1 Pseudomonas sp.
AATTCTCTTGTTCAAGAGTTCCTGCCGGAATGGGGTCACCTTTCAACAGCGCTGTCAGTAGTTGATTTGAATAAGAAGGATCGCCTCTGTAAAGCGATCGCAGCGCAGGACTGAACAGCGCAACGGCATCGCAGGCACGCCGCTCCCAGATACGCTCCCAATGCTGCAGCGAGCCCTGTACATACAGGCTGTGGTTGGGGTTGATATCCCAGTTCCAGCGCAGGCTGCCTGCGTAGCTGCGGTTCTTGCGCTCGGTAAGCTCGTCCTGTTCGCCGGGCAGCAGCTCGACTCCCTTGATTGGTTGGTGGCGGTTCCGATCGTCATGCGTTCCATCGGCGAAGGCAAGCTGCCCGTCCAGCGACTGGTTGTCGCTCAGCTCGTGGGTGGCCCGCAGGTTGAAGCGCTGCACGCTGATGTCGTCGTGGTAGGGACTGCCATCGCTGCGATGATCGAACCCGGTGTCCTCGCGCGATGACAGGCTGAAACGCAGGGCGCCCTGAGTCCATCCGAAACCGTGGCTGGCGTAACTGTCGCGAATGCCGCGCTGGCCGTGGGTATATCGGACCTGCGTACCCAGCGCCTCATGGGGCTTGAGAGTAATGATGTTGATCACGCCGGTCAGGGCATTGGCCCCATAGCTGACGGTGTTGGGCCCGCGAAACACCTCGATGCGCTCGATGTCTTCCAGCGACACCGGCAGATCCTTCCAGTCGACCTCGGCGAGGCCGGGGCGATAGACCGAGCGTCCATCGATCAGGACCTGCATCCGCCGGGCTTGTGGGGCATGCCCACCGTGGTAATTGACCTGCACCTTGATATCGTCCGGGACCACGATCAGCCCCGGCACCAGCCGCAGCAGCTCGGTAATCTCCCGCGCGCCGCTGGCCCTGATCAGGTCGCGGTCCAGCACGCTGATGCTGCCGGGTACGGCGGCGGGTGCCTGTTTCAGGCGCGTGGCGGTGAGCACCTCGGGCAGTTCCGGGCTGCCGAGGAACAGCTCGAAGGCGTGGGCGGGGGTAAGGCTGGTCAGGGTCAGTCCCAGGCACAGGGGCAGCGTTCTGGCGAATCCGGGCAGTGGCACGGTACGACTCGTTTCAGACTTGAAGAGGGCGGCATGTTAACCGAGAGGTGGGTGGGCGCGGCAAGGCGGGACTGTCCGTCGCGGCATCGCCCCGTATAATGCGCCATCGCCACGAGGTGGCTGGAGACAGAAGAATGACAGAACGACAGCCCATTGCGGTGTTGGGCGGGGGAAGCTTCGGTACGGCCATCGCCAACCTGCTGGCGGAAAATGGCCAGGTTGCGCGCCTGTGGATGCGGGACGCCGTGCAGGCGGAAACGATGCGTCGCGAGCGGGAAAATCCCCGTTATCTGCGCGGCATCCGGATCCATGACAACGTGGAGCCTTGCAGCGACCTGCGCGAGGTGCTGGCCGCCTGCGAGCTGGTGTTCGTGGCGCTGCCGTCCAGTGCGCTGCGCCAGGCATTGCAGCCGGTGGCCGAGGCGCTGAGCGGCAAGCTGCTGGTGAGCACCACCAAGGGCATCGAAGCCCAGAGCTTCATGCTGATGAGTCAGATCCTCGAGGAAATCGCGCCCCAGGCCCGCATCGGCGTGCTGTCCGGTCCCAACCTGGCCCGGGAAGTGGCGGAGCACGCGCTGACCGCCAGCGTCGTCGCCAGCGCCGACGAGGAACTCTGCCGACGCGTGCAGGATGCGCTGCATGGCCGCACCTTCCGCGTCTACGCCAGCAGCGACCGTTTTGGCGTCGAGCTGGGCGGCGCGCTCAAGAATGTCTACGCCATCATGTCCGGCATGGCCGCCGCCATGGGCACCGGGGAAAACACCAAAAGCATGCTGGTGACCCGCGCCCTGGCGGAAATGACCCGCTTCGCCGTGCGCCTGGGCGCCAACCCGATGACCTTTCTGGGCCTGGCCGGTGTCGGTGACCTGATCGTCACCTGTTTCTCTCCCAAGAGCCGCAACTATCAGGTGGGTTACGCCCTCGGCCAGGGCCTGTCCCTCGACGAGGCGGTCGGCCGCCTGGGTGAGGTGGCGGAGGGCGTCAATACCCTGAAGGTGCTCAAGGAGAAGGCCGAGGAAATGGGCGTCTACATGCCGCTGGTGGCCGGACTGCACGCGATCCTGTTCGAGGGTCGCACGGTGGATCAGGTCAGCGAGGCGCTGATGCGTGGCGATCCCAAGACCGATGTGGATTTCATCCCGAGCAGTGGTTTCTGACCGGACCGGACATACCGCCCGATCCTCTTTTAAGGAGTTTGAGCATGCAGGACCCTAAAGCCGAACTGCGCCGCGAAGCCCTGTTGCTGCGCGTGCTGTGGATGCTGGTGTTCGTCATCGTCTGGCAGGTGGCCGAGCTGGTGCTGCTCTGCCTGGTGGTCGCCCAGTTGCTGGTGCGCCTGGTACAGGGCGAGCCGAATCGTGCGCTGATGGATTTCGGCGACCGTCTGAGCCGCTTCCTGGCGCAGATCGGGCGCTTCGCGAGCTTCCACAGCGACCGCAAGCCCTGGCCGTTCTCCGACTGGCCGGCATCGCGCGATTCGGAGCAGGACATCGATCCGGTCCCGCCGGCTCCGGTCGACACCCCGCCGCGGGCATGAAGCTCTGGCTGCTGCGCCATGGCGAAGCGCAACGCTTCGCCCCACAGGATGCCCTGCGGGCGCTGACCGAGCAGGGCCGCCAGGACGTGCTGACAAGCGCCAGCCAACTGCGCGGGCGTCCGCTGGAAGCCATCCTGGCCAGTCCCTACCTGCGCGCCCGGCAGACCGCCGAGCTGGTCGCCCAGGCGCTGGATTTCCCCGGTGTGGTGGAAATCCAGCCCTGGCTCACCCCTGACAGTGATCCGGCGGATGCCCTGAATCAGCTGTTTCGGCGTCCCGAAGCGGAGCTGCTGATCGTCACTCACCAGCCCTTCGTGGGCACCCTGGCGGGCCTGCTGCTGCACGGTCATCGCCAATCGCCGCTGCCCATGGGCACTGCGGCGCTGCTTGGCCTGCGGGGTGATTACCTGCTGGCCGGCGGCATGGAACGCATCGCCCCGTCTTCTCGCTGAACTTGCCGATTGCCTGTGTGCAGCCGCCGCGGATTTCATCTGCGTCGGCAGCGCCTGCTTGCGCAATCGGTCCCACCGTGAAACATTAACCAAGCAAGTGCTTGGTAGACTAAAAACAACAACAAGAAATTCGGAGGGACGCAGGTGGCCACTACGCAACCATTGCTGCCGCTTGAGCAATTCTATTGGCGCGAACAACGACACCCCGAGCGTCGCTACCTGATCCAGCCCCAAGCGGGCGGACAGATCGAAGAGCTGACCTGGGGACAGGTTGGCGAACAGGCGCGCCGTGCGGCGGCCTGGTTGCGTCAGCTGGAACTGGCGCCGGGCAGTCACATCGCGATCATTTCCAAGAACTGTGCCCACTGGATCATCGCCGACCTGGCGATCTGGATGGCCGGGCATGTCTCCATTCCGCTCTATCCCAATCTCACCGGCGAATCGGTACGCCAGATTCTTGAACATTCGGAAGCCCGCGTGGCCTTCATCGGCAAGCTGGATGACTGGCCGGCCATGGCGTCCGGCGTGCCCGAGGGCGTGCGCACAGTCGGTCTGCCGCTGCGTCCCACCGGTCGCTTCGATCACCTGTGGAGCGACCTGCAGAGCTGCGAACCCATCAGCGACAGCCCGACCACCCGAGCCAGCCAACTGGCCACCATCATCTACACCTCCGGCACCACCGGCGTGCCCAAGGGCGTGATGCACAGCTTCGGCAACTTCGGCTTCACTGGCCGCAAGGCCGTGGACCTGTTCGGCGTGCGCGAGGAGGATCGCGGGCTGTCCTACCTGCCGCTGTGCCACGTGGCCGAGCGCATCTTCGTCGAGGTGGTGTCGTTCTACGGTGGGCAGACGGTGTTCTTTGCCGAAAGCCTGGACACCTTCATCCACGACATCCGTCGCGCCCGGCCGACCATCTTCTTCGCCGTGCCGCGCATCTGGACCAAGTTCCAGCATGGGGTGTTCACGCGCATGTCGCCGCGCCGTGTGGAGCTGCTGATGAAGCTGCCGATCCTCGGCGGGGTCTTCAAGCGCAAGATCCTCGCCGGGCTGGGTCTGGATGCCGTGCGCGCCGGGTTTTCCGGCGGCGCGCCGGTGCCCGAGTCGCTAATGGATTGGTACAGCCGCCTGGGTCTGGAGATCAACGAGGTCTATGGGATGACCGAGAACTGCGGCTATTCCCATGTCGGCCGTCCGGGGCTGCGCAAGCCCGGCTGGATCGGCTGCAACAATCCGGGCGTGGAAGTGCGCATCAGCGCCGAGGGCGAAGTGCAAATCCGCAGTCAGGCGGTCATGCAGGGCTATTACAAGGAACCGGCGATGACCGCCGAAACCCTCACCGAGGACGGCTTCCTGCGCACCGGCGACAAGGGCGAGCAGGATACTGAGGGCTACCTGCGGCTGACCGGGCGCATCAAGGAAATCTTCAAGACCAGCAAGGGCAAGTATGTGGCCCCGGCGCCCATTGAGAATCGCCTGGCCGAACACGATCAGATCGAACCCGTGTGCGTTATCGGCGACGGTCTGCCCCAGCCAATGGCGCTCTGCGTGCTGTCGGACGCCGGCAAGGCCAAGGAACGCGACGGGGTGGAGGAACACCTGCGCCAATGGATCGAGGAGGTCAACGAGCGGCTCGACAAGCACGAGAAGCTCAAGGGACTGGTGATCATCGGCGACCTGTGGGCGGTGGAAAACGGTTTCCTGACGCCTACGCTGAAGATTCGTCGCGCCATGATCGAGCGCCATTACGGCAACTGTTTCGAGCAGTGGGGCGATCATGGTCAGGCGGTACTCTGGCATGAAAGCAAGGAGACAGGACATGGCGATCTGGCAGCGGACTCCGGACCTCGAACGGCTCACAGCCCAACTGGCTGACACCATCGGCGAGTTGCTCGACATCCGTTTCGAGGCGGTTGACGACGACTCGCTGACCGCCAGCATGGTGGTCGACCGGCGTACCCGTCAGCCCCATGGCCTGCTGCACGGGGGCGCCTCGGTGGTGCTCGCCGAAACCCTGGGGTCGATGGCCAGCTACCTGTGCATCGATCCGCAGACCCACCACTGCGTGGGTCTGGAGGTCAATGCCAATCACCTGCGTGCGCTGCGCAGCGGGCGGGTTACCGGCGTGACCCGGCCGGTGCATCTGGGCCGTACTACCCATGTCTGGGATATCCGCCTGCAGGGGGATGACGGCAAGACCAGCTGCATTGCGCGGCTGACCGTGGCGGTGGTACCCCACGCGGTTACGCCGCCAGCCTGACATCGGCTTGGCCGGAGTGCCCTCCTGCGCGGCGCTTCCGGCCGTTGCCGTTGGCGCGCCGGGCGGCAACAATTCCGATCTGTTTTTCCGGTTGTCAGCCCCGCCGATGTCCCACGACCTGTTCTTCGCCCATGCCAACGGGTTCCCCTCGGAAACCTACCGCAAGCTGTTCGCCGGGCTGGAGCCCGCCTACCGCATCCACCGTCTGGAACAGCACGGCCACGACCCGCGTTTTCCGGTGGATGACAACTGGGGCAATCTGGTCGGCGAACTGATCGCGGCGCTGGAACGACTCGACAGGCCGGTGTGGGGCGTCGGGCATTCGCTGGGTGGCATCCTGCATCAGCATGCCGCGCTGCGCCGGCCGGAACTGTACCGGGGCGTGGTGATGCTCGATTCGCCATTGCTGACGCGCATCGATCGCCTGGCCATCCAGGCCGCCAAGCGTTTCGGCTTCATCGACCGGCTGACCCCGGCGGGTCGCAGTCTGGGTCGGCGGGACAGATTCGACAGCCCGGAAGAAGCCCGGCGCTACTTTGCCGGCAAGACCCTGTTCAGCCGCTTCGACCCCGACTGCCTGGACGACTACATCCGGTATGGCCTGGCGCCTGCAGAGCAGGGCCTGCGCCTGAAATTCGATCCGGCCACCGAAGTCGACATCTATCGCAGCGTGCCGCACCGGGTGCCGGACAAGCCGCAGCGTCTGGCCGTGCCGCTGGCCATGCTGCATGGCCGACACAGCCGCACGGTGCTGCCCCATCACACTCGCCTGGCCAGGCAGCTGCCGCGCGGCGAATGCCTGTCGGTGCCGGGCGGTCACATGTTTCCACTGGAACACCCGCAACAGACCGCCGAATTGCTGTGCGGCCTGTTGCAACGCTGGGAGGAGCAAGCCCCATGATCGCCCGGGTCGAAGAAATCCGCCTCAACCTGCCCCATGTCGAACTGGCCGCACACCTGTACGGCCCCGAGGATGGCCGGCCGGTGCTGGCCCTGCACGGCTGGCTGGATAATGCCGCCACCTTCAGTCGGCTGGCGCCGAAGCTGCAGGGCTTGCGCATCGTTGCCCTGGACTTCGCCGGCCACGGCCACTCGGCACATCGCGGTGCCGGCGCCGGCTACCAGCTGTGGGATTACGTCATGGATGTGCTACTGGTGGCCGAGGAGCTGGGCTGGCAGCGCTTCTCGCTGCTCGGCCATTCACTCGGCGGGATCATTTCCATGATGCTGGCCTCGTCGATGCCCGATCGCGTCGAACGCCTGGCGCTGATTGACGGCCTGGTGCCCTATGTCGGCGAAGCCGATCAGGCGCCACAGAAACTTGGCGAGGCGCTGCAGGCGCAGCTCGACCTGCGTGACAAGCGCAAGCCGGTGTACGCCACGATCGAGCGGGCTGTCGAGGCGCGCATGAAAGGAGTAGGGGATGTCTCCCGCGAAGCCGCCGAACTGCTCGCCGCGCGTGGCCTGATGCCGGTGCCGGGCGGCTACACTTGGCGCACCGATGCACGACTCACGCTGCCCAGCCCGCTGCGCCTGACCCGTTCCCATGCGCGCGCCTTCGTCGAGGCGTTGCGTTGTCCGGTCGATCTGGTGCTGGCCGAACAGGGCATGCTGGTGAGCGAGCCGCTGTTGATGGCCTGGCTCGGCATGCTGCCGCTGAATGTGCATCGCCTGCCGGGTGGCCACCATCTGCACCTGGACGACGAAACCGGCGCGCAGGCCGTCGCAGACTGTTTCAATCGGGCCTTTGCCGCGCCTTGACTTGCGCGGGCCAACTGGCGAGGCTGCAACCCATTGTGAGTGGAGAGCAGCCATGATTGATCTGTATACGGCCGATACCCCGAACGGTTTCAAGGCGTCCATCGCCCTCGAAGAACTGGGCCTGCCCTATGAGGTGCATGCGCTCAGCTTCGCCAACCGGGAACAGAAGGCGCCCGAGTACCTGAAGATCAACCCCAACGGGCGCATTCCGGCCATCGTCGATCGCGATAACGACAACTTCGCCGTATTCGAATCGGGCGCCATCCTCATCTATCTGGCCGAGAAGACCGGCCGCCTGATGCCGAGCGATCCCAAGGGGCGCTCCACGGTCATCCAGTGGCTGATGTTCCAGATGGGGGGCGTCGGTCCGATGCAGGGTCAGGCGAATGTTTTCCATCGCTACTTCCCGGAAAAGATCCCGGCCGCCATCGAGCGCTACCAGAACGAAACCCGCCGCCTGTATGAAGTGCTCGATACTCGGCTCGCCCAGGTGGAATACCTGGCCGGCGACTACAGCATCGCCGACATCGCCACATTCCCCTGGGTGCGCGTGCATGACTGGGCGGGTGTGAGTGTCGAGGGTCTCGACCACCTGCAACGCTGGATGGCCGCCCTTGAGGCGCGTCCCGCCGTGCAGCGCGGGTTGCAGGTGCCGCCGAGCGACAAGGCCGAGGCCGAGCAAATCCAGTCCGCCCAATCGATCCTGACCCGGTGAAGGCACGGATGCGTCAATTCCTGTTGAGTACGCTGCTTCTGAACCTCATCGCCCTTCCGGGTGCCCATGCCGAGACACAACTGCCCGAGCTACCCGCGCCGCAACAGGCGCAGGTCAGCGAGGCGCGCGAGTCTGAAGCCGTACAGCGTATTTACCCGCAGAGTTCGATCAGCCGGATCAGCGGGCGCCTGCGCATCGATCAGTCCGTCGAGGTAAACGGCAAGCTGACGGCCCTGACCTGGCAGTTGCCCGACGAGGGTCATCTGGAAGAGGCCTTCGCCCAGGCCCGACTGTCGCTGATCGGGCAGGGCGCCCAGTTGCTCTACTGGTGCGAGGGGCGCGACTGTGGCGCCAGCAGCCTGTGGGCCAACAGCATCTTCGGTAACGCCCGCTTGTACGGGCCGGACAACCAGCAGGGCTATCTGCTGCTGCGTCTGGCCGAACCGAAGGCGGACAGCCTGCTGGCGCTGTACATGATCACGCGCGGCAACCGCCGCGCCTACCTGCACGCCGAGCGCCTGGATGCCGACGCACCATTGGGCGTGTTGCTGCCCAACCCGGCCACGCTGCTGCGGCAACTGCGCGAACACGGCGAACTGGAACTGCGCAATCTGTCGGGCGAGCCGGACGAGCAGTGGGTGCGCCTGTTGGTGCGCGCGCTGAACCTGGACAGCACCTTGCGGGTCAGCCTGGCAGGTCCGCACGCGGCGGCCTGGCGCGACGCTCTGGTGGCGGGCCGTGTGCGCGCCGGTCGTCTTGAGCTGGCGGCGGGCGACAGCGAAGGATTGCGTATCGATCTGCTGCGCTGAGGCGTCCGAATCCGAAACCGGGCTGAGCCCGGATCACCATGCGCCGCCGGGAGCGGCTGACCTCCAATGATGAGCAATGACCGCCTGCTGATTCAGATCCTGCTGTTGAGCCTGCTGGGCGCCAGCCTGTGGGTGCTGGCGCCCTTCGTGTCTGCCCTGTTCTGGGCGGCGGTGCTGGCCTTTGCCTCCTGGCCGCTGATGCGGCTGCTGACGCGCTGGTTCTCGGGCCGGCACACGGTGGCCGCCGCCGTGCTCACCGCCGGCTGGATGCTGCTGGTGGCCGGGCCGCTGGTGATGCTGGGCCTGAACATGGGGGAACACCTGCGCGACCTGAACACGCTGATCCACGACCTGCAGAATGCCGGCCTGCCGCCGGCCCCCGCCTGGCTGGTCGCGCTGCCGCTGGTTGGCGACTGGTTTCGCGACACCTGGCGCGAACTGGACGAACAGGGCACGGCGCTGTTCGACGCCCTGCGTCCGCACCTGGGCTTCTTGGGCAACTGGCTGCTGGGGCGCAGTGCGCAGATCGCCGGCGGGATGATCGAACTGGCGCTGAGCCTGGTACTGGTGTTCTTTTTCTACCGCGATGGCCCTCGTCTATCGGCCTTCGTGCACAGCGTGCTGGAACGCCTGATCGGCCTGCGTGCCGAGCACTACCTGGAACTGGTCGCCGCCACCATCCAGCGCGTGGTCAATGGCGTGATCGGCACCGCCGCCGCCCAGGCCGCGCTGGCCGGTATCGGCCTGGCCATTGCTGGGGTTCCCGGTGTGGTGCCGCTGGCGCTGGTCACCTTCGCCCTCAGCCTGATCCCCATGGGTCCGCCGCTGGTATGGATTCCGGCCACCGTGTGGCTGGTGGGGCAGGAGGCCTACGGCATGGCGATCTTCCTCGCCATGTGGGGCACCTTCGTGATCAGCGGCGTGGACAACGTGCTCAAGCCCTACCTGATCAGCCGTGGCGGCAACCTGCCGCTGGTGGTGGTGCTGCTCGGCGTGTTCGGCGGCATCCTGGCCTTCGGCTTCATGGGCCTGTTCCTTGGCCCCACCCTGCTGGCGGTGGCCTACAGCCTGCTCAGCGACTGGGTGGGCAAGGCCGAGGAGGAAAAGGCCTCGGAAACCGGCCCTACACCGTAAGCGAGGGGCGAGGGCTGCCGGCGCTTTTCCGGCCGCCACGCAGGTCCGGTAGGAGCGACTTCAGTCGCGA
>DATJDB010000015.1:0-2659 GCA_035497635.1 Pseudomonas sp.
GGTTACCAGACGCGGATCAACGACGTGCTGCGCAGTTTCGTGGCAGCCCATACATCCGGCCAGCGCTGAACCTGCACGCCCGCCCCGAAAAAAGGGGCCAGCACACCCAGGGTCAGAGTGCACTTCCCTTGAGATCGTTGCCTGGGAAGGCACACTTTAGACCTAAATTCTCGACCCCAGTCTTTGCTCGGCTTCGATCTTTTACGGTCAGCGAGATGCACACACGCGCGCAAGCTCACAGTGCCGGCTTGGCGACCATCAACCAGAAGATCAGCATTACAGCTAAAAATGCCGGCCAGCCCAGCGCGAACCAGATCTGCATGTAGCGATGGTAGGCCGGGGGCAAGGGTGCGCCTTCACGTAGTGCGTCAGCCGCCAAATCTCGTGCGCGCCATTGCAGCCACACCACGGGCAACCAGCAGGCGCCGGCAACCACATACAGCACGATGGCTGCCTGCAACCAGCGTGCGTGCAGGTCGAAATTCATCAGCCGCATCAACAGATAGCCTGACACCGGCTGGACGATAACCGCTGGCGTGGTGAACAGGAGGTCGGCACGAACGGCAAGTCGCGTTGCCGCTGCGATCGCCTCGATCTGGCCGGTGCGATGGGTGAACCACATGAAGAACGCCGTGCCAAGGCCCGTGCCGAACAGCAAAGTGGACGAAAGTATGTGCACGACCTTCAGCAGCACATAGTCATTCATCGGCGTTCGTCCGTGGCCAACAGCACCAGCAATACCGCGAACAATGGCAGATTCTTCAGCAAGCCGCCGAGCGGATCCAGCCAGTGACCGGGCCAGCCAATACCGATGCCCAAGGTGTAGCCGAGCAACATCAACAGCATCAGTGTCAACACCAGTCGCGATCGCCAGCGCAGCAGCAACAGCACGCCAAGCACCAGGTCGGCAGTGGCGGTCAGCCGCGCCAGCACCAGCAAGTTTCCACTGGACAGGGAGGCGTCAGGTACCACGGCCACGACCTCAGCTGCTGAGGCCAGCCAGCCAGCAAGGCCAGATCCCATCCACAGTAGTGCAATCGACACTCGCAGCAGCGGCAGCGAAAAGTACAACCGGGCATGCCAGCGATCCTGCACTTCGCTTGGTGTCTCGGTGAGTGCGCGCAGCAACGATCGTGGCGTCAGGCCGAGTGATTCCTGCAGTTGTGTGCTGGCCTGCGCGCCGCCAACGTTGCCGCGTTCAAGCATGCGCGCCATGGTCTGGCCCAATGGCCCGCTACCCAGGCGCTCACCCAGCGCGGCGCCGATGCGCACCAACCAGCCAGGCACTGCCAGTGTGCGCGCCGGCCCGAAACCGAGCCAGCCTCGCCAGGCAAAAAGGTAGTCGCGCAAGGTCAGCACTTCGGGGCCCACAAGTTCCACGAATTCGCGCGCAAATGCCGGTCGCGCCAATGCGGCGACAACGGCTTGCCCTACGTCCTCCGCAGCAATCGGTTGCACCTGCTGCTCACCCTTTCCGGGCAGCAATAGCACCCCCGGCAAGGCCGCCAGGCCACGCAATAGCGACGTGCCTCCATACGAACCGCGTACGCTATAAACCAGCGATGGGCGCAACACCAACCAGTCCAGTTCCAGCGTTGCCAGCATCGCATCGCTGCGATGCTTGGAAGCAATGAACTCGCCGTCGCTGGCGTCGCCGAGTGCGGAAATCTGAATTACCCGTCGAATACCCAGCTGTTCACAGGCGCGGAACAAGGCCAGCGGCCCCTGCTCGTGTACGGCGGTGAACCGGTCATTTGCGCGCTCTCGTAAAATCCCCGCGCTGTTCACCACCGCATCGATGCCCTTCAGGCGAGGCAGCCAGTCCTCCACCTGCACATCGTCAGCCATATCGCAGGCGATGGCGCTGAGTCCTGGGAAGCGCGAATCGACGCGCCCACCACGTACGGCGCAAACCACTTCATGACCAGCTGCACCAAGGCCCGCGACGATGTGTGCGCCGATGAAGCCATACGCACCCGTAACCAGTACACGCATTGCAATCCCCCTGAAAGCGCGGCTAAGAGTACGCGTTTACGACGACGTTCAGGGGCGAAAAATGTGTCAGGGACGAATGGCACTTATTTGAGCTTGTCATTCCCGCGAAAGCGGGGATCCAGCGCCCCTGACAGCTTGAAGCCACTGGATTCCTGCTTTCGCAGGAATGACGAAAAGTGAAGGTTTTTGGCTTAAGTAAGTGCCATTCGTGTCGAGGACAATCGCGAGCCACGCGAAGTAGGCGTATCGTTCGCAGACGGCGCCGACTCGGGGGTGAGGCGCCGCCATGTACTGGAACGCCGCGCCGATGCGCGTGCCACGATGCAGGACGTGGAATCTTCGAAGCATCCCCAGCGAATTCCAAACTACGCGAGGGTTCCACATGTCACGTTTCGATTTTCTCCACCGCGCCCTCGGCGCGAGTCTGGGCCTGGCTGTGGCCTGCATATCGCTGCCCGTATTCGCCGACACGACGGTCAACGTGACCTTTGCGCCAAACAGTGTGTGGGCGCAGGAAGTCGGCAGTCTTGACCGTTTCAACAAGTCGGTCGATTACACGGTCGCCGGTGTGGCGGGCAAGACGTTCAAGCTCAATCTCCTCACCCGCAGCCCGAACGTGCAGCTCAAGGTGAAAGACCAGAACCGCAGAAAAGCGGTACTGGAT
>DATJDB010000016.1:0-8178 GCA_035497635.1 Pseudomonas sp.
CCCAGGTCAGGCAGAGATTCGGGCAACGGGCGGGGTTCGATACGCATGGTCCACTCAGATCGAAAAGCAGTCGTAGGGCGGATCACGTTTCACCGATCCGCCGGGCAGAAGGTCGGTGAGCGCCTTCAGCGCTCGCCGGCCAGCCACTCCAGGGGAATTTCATGCTGGCCACGCTCGTCGGTGACGAACAGCTCGCCATCACTGATCATCACGCTCCAGCTCAGCGAGCGCGGCATGTCACGGGCGAGGTTCTCCAGGGCCGCCTGGTCGACCGCCACCACGTTGAGCGTCTTCAGGTTGCGCACACCGTCGAGGACCTTGGTCTGCCAGACCCGCAGGTTGCCATAGGCCGCCAGGCTGAAGCGCTCGGCACGGCGCGAACACCAGGTCATGCGGTCGGCATCCGGCTGGCCGACTTCGATCCAGTGCAGCACGCGATCATCCAGGCTCTTTTCCCACAAAGCCGGCTCATCGACGTCGGACAGGCCACGACCGAAGGCCAGCTGCGGGTCGTACCAGAGCGCGTAGGCAATCAGCCGAACCGCCAGGCGCTCCTCGGTTTCCGAGGGATGGCGGGCGACGGTGAAGCGCAGATTCTCGTAAACCCCGCGATCCAGGTCGGTGAGGTTAAGTTCGATTTTATAAGGCGTGGCTTGCAGGGCCATGGGTGGACTCGTCCGGAAAAGGCGGCAAGTCTACCTGAAAGCGCAGCGCGGATGCCGGCGCGCGTCAGGCATAGGCCCTCACTCGGTTGCTGTTGCGCAGTGAGGCAAGCACGTCTTCGCGCGTGCTGCCAGCGGTCACCAGCAGGTCGCGACGCACGCTATCCAGGACCTCGGCCACACCGGCAGGATGACCGAGCAGTGCCCGACTGACGACCCGACTGATCAACGGCTCGCCGCTTTCATCATGCAGGGTGATGACCCGACCGCCATCGGGCCGGCGCGGCCCAAGGGTGACGTTATAGGAAGCCAGTGCGGCCAGCAGTGCGTTTGTGTCCGTCATTTACAGCTCCGGTAACTCTTTGAAAAACCGGGGCTTTGAGGACCAGAACGGAGAAAAGTTCCCCAGCCGGCCTCAGGCGTTGCCGGCCAGGCGCAGGCGCGCGGCGTGGGTAAAGTCCAGCATGCGCTTGAGCGGCTTGACCGCGCGCGGGATCAGCGCCGGGTCCACCTTGATCTCGTTGCTGCCTTCGCGCAGGGTCTGCAAAGTGCGCTCCAGGGTGTTCATCGCCATCCACGGGCAATGGGCGCAACTGCGGCACGCGGCGCCGCTGCCGGCGGTGGGCGCCTCGATGAACTGCTTGTCCGGGCATAGCTGCTGCATCTTGTAGAAGATGCCGCGATCGGTAGCGACGATGAACATCGGATTGGGCAGCGTCTGCGCCGCCTTGATCAGCTGACTGGTGGAGCCCACCGCATCGGCCAGCTCGATGACCGCCTCGGGCGACTCGGGGTGGACCAGCACGGCAGCCTGGGGATACAGGGCCTTCATGTCGGCCAGTTGCTTGGACTTGAACTCTTCGTGGACGATGCAAGCACCGTCCCAGAGCAACATGTCCGCGCCGGTTTCGCGCTGGATGTAGCGACCCAGGTGCTGGTCGGGCGCCCAGATCAGCTTTTCACCGTTGTCCATCAGGCTCTCGACGATTTCCAGCGCGCAACTGGAGGTCACCACCCAGTCGGCACGTGCCTTTACGGCCGCCGAGGTATTGGCATAGACCACCACGGTGCGCTCGGGATGCTGGTCGCAGAAAGCGGCGAACTCCTCCACCGGGCAGCCCAGATCCAGCGAGCAGGTCGCTTCCAGAGTGGGCATCAGCACGCGCTTTTCCGGGTTGAGAATCTTTGCCGTCTCGCCCATGAACTTGACGCCGGCCACCAGCAGAGTGTCGGCCGGATGCTGGCTGCCGAAGCGGGCCATCTCCAGGGAGTCAGCGACGCAACCACCGGTTTCCTCGGCCAACGCCTGCAGCACGGGATCGCAATAGTAGTGCGCGACCAGCACGGCATTCTGGCATTCCAACTCGGCGGCGATCTCGCCACGCAGGCGGGCCTCTTCCTCGGGGGTCAGCGGCCGGGGCTGCCTCGCGGCGAGGTGGGCTTGAACCAGGATGCGCTCGGGGATCTGGGACATGACAGCGGGACCTGCGAACTCGACTAAAGCGGATGGCGAGTATACACCCGGCCCGCTCGCAGGCAGCTGACTGCAGGCGATTTGGGCACATACGAAAAAGCCGGAAATCAATCTTTCAACTGATTTCCGGCTTCTACTCGTTTCAACTGGTGGGTCGTGTAGGGTTCGAACCTACGACCAATTGATTAAGAGTCAACTGCTCTACCAACTGAGCTAACGACCCGATGGCTGTGCATCATACTGATTTAATTCAGGAAATCAACAGGTTTTTTCGAAAAACTGAAAACACCCGTCAATGGCCTACCTGCGATTCCTTTGACCAGCCTCAACAGCCGCGCCGGACCGGGTTCCTACTATAAGCAAATGAAATCGAGCCTGTCTCAGCTGTTCCTGCTACCCCTGCTGGCAGCCATGGCCGCGCTGCTGATGGTGCTGACCTTGAGCCAGCCGGCCAGCGCGCCGTCCGTCGCAGGCGTTTCTCATCTGCCGGCCGACAGCCTGGAACCCATCGTTCCCCTGCCGTCCGAGGTAGGAGATGTTCTTCCTCAACGCGCCGCCCTGGGTGCGCGCCTGTTTCACGATCCGCGCCTCTCCATCGACGGCACCATCAGTTGCGCCAGCTGTCATCCCCTGCCCCATGGCACCGATGGTCGCATTCGATCGCTTGGGGTGGGCGGTGTGCCAAGCGAGCGCAATACCCCCAGCGTGTTGAACGCCGCGCTCAATTTCACCCAGTTCTGGGATGGGCGCGCCAGCACGCTGGCCGAGCAGATCCGCGGCCCACTGCTCGACCCTCGGGAAATGGCTTCCAACTGGACGCATATCGAAACCAGCCTGCGCGCCGATGCCGAATACACCCAGGCGTTCAAACTGGCCTACGACGGCGCCATCGACCGGCACAGCATCACCAACGCCCTGGCCAGTTACCTGCAGACCCTGCTCACTCCCGACGCGCCCTTCGATCGCTATCTGCGAGGCGAAACCGCCGCCATCAACGCCGACGCTCGGCGGGGCTATGAGCTGTTCAAGTCGCACGGCTGCGCCAGCTGTCACCAGGGCGTCGGTGTCGGCGGCAATCTGTTCCAGCGACTCGGTGTCATCACCGACTATTTCGCCGACCACCCGGACAACGCGGCCGATACCGGCCGCCAGCGCATCACCGGACGCGAGGAGGACCGCCATGTGTTCAAGGTGCCGAGCCTGCGCAATGTTGCCCTGACTGCGCCGTATCTGCATGACGGTTCGGTGGCGCAACTGCCGGACGCCGTACGCATCATGGGTCGCTACCAGCTCGGCCGCCCTCTATCCGACGAGGAGATCCGCCTGATCGTCGCCTTTCTCAACACGCTGACCGGAAAACTTCCCGAAGCACAACTCACGGCCCAACTGCCATGAAACACACCGCCCTCTTCTCAGCCGGCTGGCCACGCGCAACGCGCACCCTGCTGCTGGTGCTGCTGATCGGCGTCCCTCTAGTCTGGCTGTTTTTCCGCGCCGATAGCATTTCCACCGAACAGCACCAGGACTACTCCCGCCACCTGCTGCGCCTGCAGCAACTGGACGCGGAACTGAACGCCTCGGTCCTGGCCAGCCGCTACAACCTGTACCGTAACTTCGACAGAAGCAGCCAGGGCGTGCGGGATTTGCTGACCATCAGCCAGACATTGGCCGACCTGCCCGGTTTCCTTCCTGCGCACGAACGCCAGCAACTCGAACAGCTGGTCGACCAGTTGCGCCGGGCAAGCCTCGACAAGGCTGACGCGGTGGACCGTTTCAAGCGCGAGACCGCGATCCTGCGCAATTCCCAGAGCTACTTCCCGCTGCTCACCGACGCCCTGGTTCGCCAGGGCGTGCTGGGGCAATCGCTGTCCCGTGAGGTGGGCATCTTCGGGCGCTCGGTAATGACCTTCCTGCTTGATGACGATCCCGAGCGCGCCGTGCGGCTGCGCGCGGAGCACCGCCGTCTGAACGAGGTTGCCACGCGGCTGGAACCTGCCCCGGCGGAAACCCTACGCACCCTGCTCGGCCATGCCGACCTGATCCTGACTCACAAGCCCGTACTGGATGCCATCACCCATGACATCCTTGAATTGCCGACCCACGCCCTGGGCGACACCCTGATCCGCAGCTATGCCCTGGCCTACAACCAGGTGCTGCAGAAGGCACGCCGTTACCGGGTACTGCTGTTTGTGGCGGCGCTGGGCCTGGGCATCTATCTGGTGGCGGTGGTGGCGCGCCGGCGACGACTGGCCGCGCAACTGGCGGAGGCCAATCTCGAACTGCACGCACGACTGGAAGCGCTGCACCAGGCGCAAGGTGAACTCAAGCGCTACGCCACGGTGTTCACCAATGCCCGCGAAGGCATGGTCATCACCGATGACAAGGCGCGGATCATCGCCGTCAATCCGGCCTTCACCGAGATTACCGGCTACTCGCTGGCGCAGATCACCGGCGCCACGCCGGCGAAGCTTTCCTCGGGGCGCCAGGAGCCCGACTACTATAGGAAGATGTGGGGCGCCCTGCAGACGCGCGGCCAGTGGCAGGGGGAAATCTGGAACCGACGCAGCAATGGCGACATCTATCCCGAGTGGCTGTCCATCGCCGCCGTGCGCGGCAGCGACGGCGAAACCACCCATTACATCGGCATCTTCTCCGACGTCACCGAACGCAAGGAAGCCGAGGCGCGCATTCATCACCTGGCCCATCACGACGCGCTGACCGGCCTACCCAACCGGCTGTTGCTGCAGGACCGGATCGGTCAGGCGATCCGCGAAGCCAAGCGCAAGAGCAGCCAGGTGGGCATCCTGTTCATGGACCTGGATCGTTTCAAGTGGATCAATGACACCCTGGGCCATGACGCCGGCGACCACCTGCTACGCACCATCACCCAGCGCTGCCTGGAAGTGCTGCGCGAATCCGATACCCTGGCACGCCAGGGTGGCGACGAGTTCGTGGCCATCCTGCCGGATCTCAAGGATGCACAGGACGCCGGCCTGGTCGCCCGCAAGCTGCTGACTGCCATTACTCAGCCGTGCATGCTGGGCAACCATGAGCTGAGCGTTACCTGCAGCATCGGCATCGCCGTGTTCCCCGGCGACGGGTACACGGATTCTCTACTGCTGAGCAATGCTGACGCCGCCATGTACCGTGCCAAGGCCGAAGGCCGTAACCGCTTCCAGTTCTATTCGACCGACATGAATGCCGCGCGCCTCGGCGAACTGCTGCTCGAGCACCAGTTGCGCGGCGCCCTGGAGCGCCAGGAACTGTGCCTGTTCTACCAGCCCAAGGTGGACGCCCACGACGGCACGCTGCGCAGTTGCGAGGCGCTGCTGCGCTGGCGGCACGCCGAAGAAGGCTTGCTCACGCCGGATCGCTTCCTGCCCGCCGCTGAAGAGTCGGGCCTGATCGTGCCGATCGGCGAATGGGTGATACACGAAGCCTGCCGACAGATTCGTAGCTGGATGGACGAAGGGCGCGAACCAGTGAGGGTGGCGGTGAACCTGTCCGGCCAGCAGTTCGCTCACCAGAACATCGTGCAACTGGTGCGCGAGGCGCTGCGCGAGCATGACCTGCCGCCGCAACTGCTGGAGCTGGAGCTGACCGAAACCATCCTGATGCGCGACATTGACCGCACCCTGACCATCCTCGGCGAACTGTGCGAACTGGGCGTCAGCCTGGCCATCGACGACTTCGGCACCGGCTATTCATCACTGGCGTATCTGCGCCAGTTCCAGGTGCATACGCTGAAGATCGATCGCAGTTTCGTGAACGACATCCAGGTGGGTGCCAACGAGGCCAAGATCGCCTCGGCAGTCATCGGCCTGGCCCATAGCCTGGGCCTGCGAGTAGTCGCCGAAGGGGTGGAAACGCCGCTGCAGCAGGCATTTCTCGCCGACCATGCCTGCGACTATCTACAGGGGTATCTGTTCGGCAGACCGGAACCGGCGGAACAGTTCACGGCTCGTCTAGAGGCCAGTCGAACGCCGGCCTGACAAGGAAAAATCCCGCCATGCAGGCGGGATTAGGTGCTTCGAAACAGCTTCAGCGCAGCGTCTTCAGATCACGCTCGGCCAGCTTGGCCGCCGATGTGCCAGGGTATTTGGCAATCACCTGCTGCAACGCGGCGCGGGCCTTGTCGGTACGCCCCAGGCGCCGTTCGACATCCGCCAACTTGTAAAGGGCATCCGGCACCTTGCTGTGCTTCGGATAGTCCAGGGGAACACGGGCAAACGCTTGGCCGGCGGCCTGCAGGTCACCCTTCACCAGACTCACCTCACCAAGCCAGTACTGCGCGTTGGCGGCGTACTGGCTGGAGGGGTAGCGACGCAAAAAGCCGCCAAACGCCTGGCTGGCCTTTTCGAAATCCTTCGCCTTGATCAGATCAAAGGCGGCATCGTAGTAAAGCTTTTCCTTCGCGGGATCGGCCGGTTCGCTGGCCGCCGGGGCTGGAATGGAGGCATCGGTCGATGCCGGCTTCGACACGGAACCCGCCTGATTCAGGCGATTGTCCAGTTGCTGATAGCGCTCCAGCGATTCCTGCTTCAGGCGCTGGATCTCGTACTGCTGCTCTTCGAGCATGCCGCGCAGGCGAGCCAGTTCTTCCTGCATCTGCTGCAGCTGAATAAAAAGTTCGCCCTTGGCCGAAGGCGGGACAAACGTCCCGCCTTCGGCCTGGGCCCCGCCGGAACCGCTCACCGTTGGCAGGGGGCGCAACTTGCCCCCGCCTTCGGTAACCGGCACCTGTGCCATAGCCACCAGCGGAAGGCTGGCCAGCCAGGCGAGCAGAATGTGGCGGCACCAAGTCATCGTGATTACTGCTGACGCAGCTCCACGCGACGATTCTGCGCCCAGGATTGCTCGCTGCTACCCAGGGCAACCGGACGCTCTTCGCCGTAGGACACCAGCTCCAGCTGAGCCGGGGCGACGCCCTGCAGGCTCAGATAGCGCTGCACGGAACCGGCACGGCGCTCACCCAGGGCCATGTTGTATTCGCGGGTGCCACGCTCGTCGGCATGACCTTCCAGGACTACACGCACGCCGGTGGACTGCAGCACCTTGGCATGGGCGTCCAGGGCGCGCATGGCTTCGGGCTTCAGCTCGGAGCTGTCGTACTCGAAATAGAAGGTGGTAATGGCGCGCAAGGCGGCATCGGCGTCAGCCTGAGAATTGTCGACGGTGGAATCGACTTGAGCAGGGGCGCTGCTTACAGCCTCGGCCTCGGTGGTGGTTTCACCAGCGGTTTCGCCGCCGGAAGAGGCGCAGCCAGCGGCAACGGCCAGGGCAAAAGCCAGGGCAGAGAGCTTACCGAACTTCAGCATTTCCATATAACAACTCCAACAGTCAGGGATGATAGGAACACTTTTGTGGCGCCCCCCTACCTAGTTCAGGTAGGGGGACCAGGATGGCTCGCGAACTTCACCTTGTGCGGTGGGTAACGCGATCCGGACTCGTCCGTTGATGGAGACGAGCATCAACACCTCACGCCCCTGGTGACGAGTGGCGTAGATTAGCATCGTGCCATTAGGCGAAACAGTGGGCGACTCATCAAGTGTGGTGTCCGACAACAAGCGGAGATTACCGCGCTGCAAGTCTTGTGCCGCCACCTTGAAATTGGTGTAACCCTCTTGGCGATGCACCATCACTAGGGTCTTTTCGTCGGCCGACAGCTTCGGCGCCGCGTTGTAGTTGCCGATAAAGGTGATGCGTTCCGCCGCAGTACTGCCAATGCGCTGACGATAGATCTGCGGTCTTCCGGCGCGGTCCGAGGTGAAGTACAGGGTCTGTCCGTCGCGCCCCCAGAACGGCTCGGTATCGATAGCGTAATGGTTGGTCACCCGCTGCATACGCCGGCTCGCCAGTTCCATCACGTAGATTTCCGGGTTGCCGTCGCGCGACAGCACAAACGCCAGGCGACTGCCGTCCGGCGAAAACGCCGGGGCGCCGTTCAGACCCTCGAACGCGGTGATGCGCTCGCGCTTTCCGGTATCCACTTCCTGAATGAAGATGCGCGGCCGGCGTCCCTGCTCGAACGAGACATAGGCG
>DATJDB010000017.1:0-4372 GCA_035497635.1 Pseudomonas sp.
GCAGCTCGTCGAGGATGGCGCCACGCACCCGCAGACTGGCGAAGCGCGGAAAATTCTCATCCGGCTCGCCATAGCGGCGCAGGCTGTCGAGCAACCCCAACAGACCGATCTGCTCCATGTCCTCGCGATCCAGCGCGGAGCTGGCCTGCAGCGACAGCTGGCTGACGATGCGCTTGACCAGCGGCAGATACTTGAGCAGCCAGCGTTGTTCGTCCTGCGGCGCGAGCAACGCGGGCTCGGGATGCGCAACGGTTTCGGCGGCGCAGGAGGCGATCATGGCTATTGGGCCAGTAGTTTGTTGACCAGCAGGTGCTCGAAGGACACCCGCAGGTTGCGTTCAAAGACGTCCTGGCGCAGCGCCTCTTCGAGTAACAGCTGCAGCTCGGCGATGCTCAGGCTACGCACCACTTCGTAACGCATGCCCGACAGGCGGGCCACCACCGAATTGCGCACCACTGGCGCGAACTGCTGCAGCGCCTTCTTGTCGATCTTGGCGCTGGCCTGTACGGCCAGGTCGATCACCAGATAGTGCTCACGCTGGTTGCCGCGCAGATTGACGTAGATCTTTTCCACATTCAGGAACTGGAAATCGGCCAGGTCGACCGCGCTACGTCTTTCTGGCCGGTCGCCTTGCTCAGCGCCGATTGCTAAGAATTCGGCGACAGACCCCTTCCAGAAGAAATTCACGGCGGTGCCACCGATAATCAGCAGGATATTCAGCACCAGGAGCGAAACGACAACGCGGGACGACATACTTTTACTCTTGCAAGGAATCGGAAGGCATCAAACCGTGGCCAGCACATCGCGCGGCGCGGTGCGGCTGGCCGGTCCGCTGTCATGCAGCGGATTAACACGCACCAGGACCTCACCCGAACCTTCCTGGTTCTGACGGGATTGCTGTCCCGAGCGGCCGTCGCCGCCCACCTGCACGTTGACCTGTACGAACTGCTGGGTCAGCAGTTCATGGCGCAGCCGGTCACTGGTTTGCTGTAACAATCTCAGGGTATCGGCCTGGGCCGCATTGATCTGAACGCTGATTTTTCCGGATTCCTGGGTGACCTGGATTTCCAGGCTGCCCAGCTCCGGCGGATCGAGTCGAATAGTGGCCACTTGCTGGCTCTGCTGAATCTGCAGCTGCACGTTGTGGCGCAGCGCCTGCAACATCTGTTCGCCACGCTGGGCATCGTTGCCCTCCAGGCGCACCAGGCGTTCGGCAACTGCGGCCGCCGGGGAACCTGTCGAGGCGCCACCGCTGGCAGGCGCCGTGTCGCCCAGCGAACGCGCCGCAGCGATGGCGGGCAGCGTTTCAAGCACAGCCTGGCTTTCGCCGCTGCCCAGCGGCATGGGCGCTTCCGCACGCGTCGCCGCGAACGGGCCTGCCGTGTCGGGGCGCGGCTGCGGTTGCAGCTGCGCGGGCAGCGGCTGCGCCTCGGCAGCGCCTGCCGCCTGCCTGGCGAGCATGTCAGCCTGCGCCAGCATTTCGCCCGGTGCCGAGGCGCGACTGACAGGCGCCTGAGGCATCTGCTGGGCCTGCACCTGCTGTTGCTGCTGGGCGGCCAGCAGGCCGAGCAGCGCTTCGGCCTGTTCAGGGCCCTGATCGAGCGAACCGGCTTCGATCGGCGGCATCTGAGCTGCACTGTCCGAAGCCGGCTGATCCGCCGGGGCGCTCGTCAGGCTGGTCAGGAGCGCCTGCAATTCGGCATCGAAGGGCGGCGCTTCAGGCATCGCGCCGTTCTGCTGGGAGGCAGAAGCGGCCGAGGCCTGCGCCGGTGCAACCGCCGCGCTCGGCTGCTGCAGCAGGGGATTCTCGGGCATCTGCTGGGCAGTATTGCCGAGCTGAGTCGCTGTAGTCACCGCAGGCTCTCCACCCAGGCGTAGGCGCTCGGGCCGTCCGCGGGTTGTTCGGAATGGTTCATCAGGATGCGCAGGCGCTGGCATTCGTCCTGGCAGCGTTGCAACGCCAGGCCGTGAATCTGCTGGACATCGCGGCAGGCGGCCAGCACAGCCTCGGGAAGAGGCTCGCGGCGACGCAGGTCGATCAGCAGTTCGCGAAGCGCCGAGTCGACCGCCTTGAGATCGTCCCAGGCCTCGCGGTGCAGCACCTGCTCGAAGCGCACACGCAGGTCGAGCAGGCGTTGCAGGTCATCGGCGGGCGTCACGCACGCCCTCCCAGCCTTCGCGCAGTTCGCGCAACAGACCGACCACCTCGTCGACGCCTTCCAGCGACAGGGTCACGCTGACGTCGGTCAGGCGGTAGATCATGTAGTCATAAAGGCGCGCCAGGCCGGTCACCACGTCGCCACCGCTGTCGAAATCCAGCGCGCTGGACAGGCCGTTGAGAATGTTCACGCATTTCTCGACGGACCGGCCTTTCTCCAGATAACGCTTGGCCTCGATATGGCCACGCATACGCTCCAGTTCGTCGAGCAGGCCGTCGAAAAGCACCAGCACCAGATCGTAGGGCGAAGCGGCGGCGACCCGGGATTCCAGGTCGACCATGCGGTAACTGTCGTAGGTGTCTTCTTGGTACATGGCGATTCCGTATCAGGTGAAGTACAGACTGGAGGTCTGGTTCATCTGGTTCATGATGGTGACCAGGTTGGTGTACTGCGACAGGTAGCGCTGGTAGAGGTTGTCGTACTGGGTGTCGACGCGCTCGCGCTCCTTCTCGACCCGCTTGAGCGAGTCGGCGATGGTGTCCTTGCGGTTCTTGAGGATGCCGTTGACGCTGCTGGTGTACTTGGCCAGGCCGGTCTCACGATCCAGCAGCGCACCGAGGACCCCCTTGTCGGTGCCACCGGTACCCTTGAACAGGGAGTCCAGGGCGCTGGGATTGCTGGCCAGGGTCTTCTCCAGGCGAGCGCTGTCCAGGCTCAGGGTGCCTTCGCGGGTGTTGCTGATGCCCAGGGAAACCAGGGAAATCTGCTGGCCATCCACGGTTACGCCCTTGCGGATCAGGTTGTCGACCATGCTCTTGATCGAACGTACCGTGCCGTCGCCGGCCAGCGGACCGCGCTGGGTATCTTCCGAGCCGCTGGCGGTCAGCTTCTTCAGCTCGCCGGCCAGCGCGTTGTAGGCATCGACGAATTCCTGAACCTTGGCCTTGGTGCCGTCGTTGTCCTGGGCGATGTCAACAGACAGCGGGGTATCGCCCGGGGCGTGGGCCTTGGTGAAGGTCAGGCTGACGCCGTCGATGATGTTGTCGAAGGTGTTGGAACTGTTGGTAAGCGCGATCCCGCTCGCTTCATCGGCCCCCAGATAGACAATCGCGTCCTCGGCTGCAGAGAGCTGCTTGGAACCCAGCGAGGCGGCGGTCGTGGCTTCGTCGGCGCCGTCCAGGCTAAGCGAGATCTTCTGCGCCACACCGGTTTTTTCGCTGGTCAGCACCAGGTTGGTTACACCGCCACTGCGTACCAGCGTGGCACTAACCCCGAGCTTGTTGGTCTTGGCCTGGGCATTGATATCTGCCGCCAGCTTGCTGAGGTCCAGGGTGCCGCTGGTCTGATAGGTAGCATCGGCGAGATCGACCGAGAATCCGGTGGCTTCGGTGTTGTCCGGCTGGCCAATTTGCAGGGTGCCAGTCGCCGGGAGGCTCTGCAGGGCAACCTGATCCTTGCTGGCCAGTTGCTTGACGAAGAACTGATAACTTCCCGCCTGCGCCTTGGACGTCACATCGGCGGAGGCATAACCCTCACTGCTCAACGTGGCCTTGTTCTGCAGGATCGAGCCGCTGACGCTGTTCAGGCTGGTCAGCTTGGTCTGGAAGGTGCTCAGCGCCGAGCTCAGCGAGTTGATCGCGGTCTGCTGCGCGGTGTAGTTGGTCTTGTTGCGATCCAGGCGCGTATAGCTGTACTGGGTGTCGTACTGGGCCAGCTGGGTGGCCATGGTATAGGCGTAGTTGGAATCGTAAGTCGTCATGTCTGAGCACCTCTGGTCGTAGGCAGGCAATTACGATGCCAAATTGCCACGCATGGATTCATCACCGTTTCCGCGCCATCCGGCTGAAAACCCGCTTCCGCCCGGCTCGGGCGCGGCACAGGGCGGAAAAACCCTTTCCGCTCGTCCGGTCACGGCATCTGCTTTGTTAGGGCGACCTGCGAAGGAGGGAACTTAAGCGCCAAAAGGCTGACGGGGAGAAGGACTGCGTTAATGAAGCAGCCGTAGGAAAAGCTCGCGGACAAGTCCGCTCCCACGGAAGCGGCGGTGCGCGGGACTTGTGCAGGCTGTGTGAAAACGATTTCGGAAATGATGCCTGGTCAGAAAATACACAAATTCCGCGCGTTGTCGTGAATTCCAGGCAGGCCAAACCGGAAAAGTTCCGCACATTTCGCGTAGTAACGCGAACCTTGGAATTGAGCGGGAGTTTCCACAC
>DATJDB010000018.1:0-5156 GCA_035497635.1 Pseudomonas sp.
GCGAGGGCGTTCTTCAGGGTTTCCAGGGTGCCGAACGACTTGCTGGAGACGATGAACAGGGTGGTCTCGGCATTCAGGCGCGCGGTCAGCTCGCGGAATTCGCTGCCGTCGATATTGGCCAGGTAATGGCAGCGCACGCCGCGCTGGCGGAATGGCAGCAGCGCCTCGGAGACCAGCTCGGGGCCCAGGTAGGAGCCGCCGATGCCGATGTTCACCACGTCGGTGATGCTCTTCTCGCTGTAACCGCGCCACAGGCTGCTGTGGATGCGCCCGACCAGATCGGTCATCTGCTGCAGCACGTGGTGTACTTCGGGCATCACGTCCTGGCCATTGACCAGGATCTGCTCGCCGACCGGGCGACGCAGCGCGGTATGCAGTGCGGGGCGGCCTTCGGAGGCGTTCACCGGTTTACCGTCCAGCATCGCTTCGATGGACTGCTGCAGCCCGGCTTCACGCGCCAGGCGCATCAGCAACTCAATGGTCTGCTCGTTGGCCAGGTTCTTCGAGTAATCGAGGAACAGCCCGCAGCCGTCCACGGAGAAGCTGGCGAAGCGTTGCGGATCATCGGCGAATGCCCGGCGCAGGCTGAAGTCGCCCATCACCTGGCGATGCTCGCTGAGCAGTTGCCAGGCGGGCAGGCGGGTCACGTCGTGCGGATTCTGGTAGTACGGCAGCATGGCGTCCGATTCCTGGGGCGATGCCGCGAGAGACTGTGGCGCGGCGGGGCTAGTCCTGCGCGTAAGCGCGCTACTGTCCTTGGAGCGAAAAACGGCGCGGGATTTCCCCCAGCCGACCGGTGGCGGGCCTCAGGCCAGCTGCACCGGAATGGCGTTGCTGGTGTGGCTCAGCGCGCCGTCGGCACCGATGTACAGCACGCGCGGCGTGTGGTCGTCCAGCTCGGCTTCGGCGTAATGCGCATAGGCGCAGATGATCAGGCGGTGACCCACGTCGGCCTTGTGGGCGGCGGCGCCGTTGACCGAGATGATGCGCGAACCGGCCTCGCCACGAATGGCGTAGGTGGTGAAGCGCTCGCCATTGTCGACGTTGTAGATCTGGATCTGCTCGTATTCGCGAATACCGGACAGGTCCAGCCAGTCGCCGTCGATGGCGCAGGAACCTTCATAGTCGAGCACCGCGTGGGTGACGATGGCGCGGTGCAGTTTGGCCTTGAGCATGATGGCATGCATGGCGGGGTGATCCTCCAGGGATGCGAGCGGCGGCCGAGTTTGCCTCACCCTCGAAGGGGGGGCAAGCCGCCGCAAGGGGTCAGAGTGTGACGCTCAGATTGTCGATCAGTCGGGTGCCGCCCAGGTGGGCGGCGACCAGCAACACGAGGTTGCGATCAGTCGGTGTCGCCGGACGCAGGCTGGAGGCTTCGCGGATTTCCAGATAGTCCGGGCGGAAGCCGGCGGCCTGCTGGGCCTGCTGGGCCTCGATGATCAGCGCGGCATGATTCGTCTCGCCGGCACGCAGGCGTTCGGCCAGTTGTTGCAGGCTGCGATACAGCGCCGGCGCGGCGGCACGCTGGGCAGCGTCCAGATAACCGTTGCGCGAGGACAGCGCCAGGCCGTCTGCGGCGCGCACGATGGGCGCGCCCTGAATTTCGATGGGCAGGTTGAGGTCACGCGCCATGGTGCGGATCACCGCCAATTGCTGGTAATCCTTTTCGCCGAACACGGCGAGGTCCGGCTGCACCATGTTGAACAGCTTGCAGACCACGGTGGCCACACCTTCGAAATGCCCCGGGCGACTGGCGCCACACAGGCCTTCGGAAACGCCGGGCACGACCACCCGGGTCTGGCCGTGCATGCCATTGGGGTACATCTCGGTGACGGTCGGGGTGAATAACAGGTTGCAGCCGGCGGCGGCCAGCTTCTGCTGATCCTCGGCCAGGGTGCGCGGATAGCTGTCCAGATCCTCGTTGGCGCCGAACTGCAGCGGGTTGACGAAGATGCTGGCGACAATGAAGTCGGCGCCGCGTCGGGCCTGCTCGATCAGCGAGACATGGCCGGCGTGCAGGTTGCCCATGGTGGGCACCAGGCCGATGCGCTGGCCGCCGCGCCGCGCCTGGGCGACGGCGTCGCGCAGGTGCTGGACGGAAGAGACGGTGTTCATGCGGTGAACTCGTGCTCGGGGGCAGGGAAGGTGACGGCCTTGACGGCCTGAACGTAAGCGGAGAGAGCGGCCGGAATGCTCGGCTGGCCCTCCATGAAATTCTTCACGAACTTGGGCGTACGACCGGTCAGCGACAGGCCGAGCATGTCATGCAGCACCAGCACCTGGCCATCGGTGCCCGGGCCGGCGCCGATGCCGATCACCGGAATGGACACCGCCTGGGTGACTTCCGCGGCCAGGGCGCTGGGTACGCATTCGAGCAGCAGCATGGCGGCGCCGGCCTGCTCCAGGGCGATGGCGTCGGCGCGCAGTTGGCGCGCCTGGGCCTCGCTGCGGCCCTGCACCTTGTAGCCGCCGAGCACGTTGACCGCCTGGGGCGTCAGCCCCAGGTGGGCGCACACCGGAATGCCGCGATCGGCCAGGTGACGAATCGACTCGGCCAGCCAGCCGGCACCTTCCACCTTGATCATGTGCGCGCCGGCGCGCATCAGTTCGGCGCTGTTGAGCAGGGTCTGTTCCAGCGAGGCGTTGGCCATGAACGGCAAGTCGGCAAGGATCAGTGCCTCACTGTTGCCGCGCTTCACGCTGGCGGTGTGGTAGGCGATGTCGGCCACCGAGACGGGCAGGGTGCTGTCATGACCCTGCAGAACCATGCCGAGGGAATCGCCGATCAGCAGGATATCGACACCGGCCGCGTTCGCCGCGGCGGCGAAGGTGGCGTCGTAGCAGGTCAGCATGGCGATCTTTTCGCCGTTCTGCTTGCGGCTTTGCAGCGTGGTCAGCGTGATAGGCATGGCGAATCCTCTTCGCGGAGCGGGTGACTCCGGTGTCAGCGCGGGCTGGCCGGCGCTGGGTGGTACTGCATGAAAGTGGAGGCTCCGCACCCACCCTTTCGCTGGGCCCCGTGCGGCCGTTACCGCCGTCGCCGGGACTTTGGGGCGCTTATAGTCCAGATGGGTCCGGTCGAAGTCAATCGCGAATGTTACCGGCTGTTACCCCTCCGGTAACCGTTCCAGTCCGGTGTACGGGCAGGCGGCCAGCAGTTCGTTCAGTGCGCGCCCATCCGGCAGATGCAGGTCGGGAGCGATCTCGGCCAGCGGGTAGAGCACGAAGGCGCGGGCGTGCATGTGGTAGTGCGGCACGGTCAAGCGTTCGCCGGACAGCTGTCGATCGCCGAATAGCAGGATGTCCAGATCCAGGGTGCGCGGCCCCCAGCGTTCGGCCTTGCGCACGCGGCCCTGCTCGCGTTCGATGGCTTGCAGGGCATCCAGCAGCGCCAGCGGCGCCAGTTCGGTGTCCAGCGCGGCCACGGCATTTACGAAGCGCGGCTGATCCGGCGGACCGAGCGGGTCGCTGGCGTAAAAGGAGGAAACGGCGGCCAGTCGGCTGCCGGGCAGTTCGGCCAGCGCCCGCAGTGCTGCGTGCAGCTGCTCAACCGGCGTGGCGAGGTTGCTGCCCAGCGCGATGTAGACGCGCTCCATTTCAGTCTTCGCTGCCGCCGGGCTGGCTGGCGGGACGGCGCTTGCGCGGGCTGCGCCGGCGCTTGCGCGGTGCGGCACCGTCGCTGTCCTTGCTGAGGTCGCGAATCATCGCGCGGCGGGTGCTGTCGTCGACGTCCTGATAACGGGTCCACCAGTCGCCCAGCCCGCCGGTCTGCTCGCCGGCGCTTTCGCGCAGCAGCAGAAAATCATAGCCGGCGCGGAAGCGCGGGTTTTCCAGCAGCAGATCGGCGCGCTTGCCCTGGCGGCGCGGCAGACGTTCCTGCATGTCCCAGATCTCGCGGATCGGCAGGGTGAAGCGCTTGGGCACCGCGATGCGCCGGCACTGCTCGGCGATCAGGTCGTGGGCGGCTTCCTGCATGGCGGGAATCGGCGGCAGACCGCGCTCCTGCTGTTCCAGCACGCGGGCCGGCAGGGCCGGCCAGAGCAGGGCGGCGAGCAGGAACGCTGGCGTCACCGGCTTGCCGAGGCGGATGCGCTCGTCGGTGTTGATCAGCGCCTGACGGATCAGTGTGCCGGTGTAGTCGGGATTGGCCTTCAGCGCCTGGGCGGTGGCCGGGAACAGCGGCGCGAACAGGTCGTAATGCAGCAGCAACTCGAAGGTGCGTTCGGCGCGACCGGCGAGGAACAGCTTGAGCACTTCCTCAAACAGGCGCGCGGCGGGGATATCGCGTAGCAGCGGCGCCAGATCGCGGATGGGCGCGGCGCTGTGCTTCTCGATGCTGAAATCCAGCTTGGCGGCGAAGCGCACCGCACGCAGCATGCGCACCGGGTCTTCCTGGTAGCGCTGGCGCGGGTCGCCGATCAGGCGCACCAGGCGATTGCGGATGTCCGGCACGCCGTGGGTGTAGTCCAGGATGCGCTCGGTGACCGGGTCGTAGTACAGCGCGTTGATGGTGAAGTCGCGGCGCTGGGCGTCGTCTTCCAGCGTGCCGTAGACGTTGTCGCGCAGGATTCGCCCGCTTTCATGGTGGGCCGCGCGGTTGCTGTCCTCGTCGGTGTCATCGGCGCCATGGCCGGCACGGAAGGTGGCCACTTCGATGATCTCGCGACCGAAATGCACATGCACCAGGCGGAAGCGTCGGCCGATGATGCGGGCGTTGCGGAACTCGGCGCGCACCTGTTCGGGGGTGGCGCTGGTGGCCACATCGAAATCCTTCGGCGGCAGATCGAGCAGCAGGTCGCGTACGCAGCCACCCACGGCATAGGCCTGATAGCCGGCCCGCTGCAGCCGTTCCACGACCATCACGGCGTTGCGGCTGATGCTGGAACGGTTCACGGAATGCTGGCGGTTGCCCAGCACCTGGGGCGTGCTGCGCGGCTGGGCGGCGCGACGCAGGGGGAATCGGAAAGACTGGAACAGCTTCTTCAGCATGGGCGCTACTGTGTCGGAAGGAAGTAAGCAGCAGGGACGGGAATTGATCGTGGCCGTCGGGACCTGCCGGACATGCGATGGCCGGGGATTCTAGCACCGGGGTGGGGAAATCGGGAAACGCAAGGTTTTTGCCAATGGAAAAGGGGAGCCGAAGCTCCCCTTGAAGT
>DATJDB010000019.1:0-2794 GCA_035497635.1 Pseudomonas sp.
GTCAAAACCATGCCGCCAGTTAGAGGAAATGACACATGAGTCAGGGTCTGCAGTTCAACCGTTTGTTGATGGACATGCGTTCCATGCAGGCGGACGCCATGGCCCGTTTCAAGCCGGCGCAGCCTGAGGCGCCGGCCGCGAACAGCATGCCGAGTTTCGCCGACCTGCTGGGGCAGGCGGTCAACAAGGTGAGTCAGACGCAGAGCTCCGCCAACCAGCTCGCCACGGCCTTTGAAATGGGCCAGGGCGGGGTGGATCTGACCGACGTGATGATCGCCTCGCAGAAGGCCTCGGTGTCCTTCCAGGCCATGACCCAGGTGCGCAACAAGCTGGTACAGGCCTACCAGGACATCATGCAGATGTCGATCTAAGGACGGATGATCCATGTCTGACGCTGTAGCGAAGGTTCCCGCCAACACCAATGGGGCGGAAGCCGCGGCCAAGAAGCCGCCGCTGTTGGGGCTCGCCTTCCTGGAAAATCTTTCCGATATGTCCATGTTGCGCCAGGTCGGCCTGTTGGTCGGTCTGGCCGCCAGCGTGGCCATCGGCTTTGCCGTGGTGCTCTGGTCCCAGCAGCCGGACTACCGGCCGCTGTATGGCAACCTCAACGGCATGGACGTCAGTCAGGTGGTCGACGTGCTGAACAGTGCCGGCATCGATTACACCGTCGAACCCAATTCCGGCGCCCTGCTGGTCAAGTCCCAGGACATGGCGCAGGCGCGCCTGAAGCTGGCCACCGCCGGCGTGGCGCCGCGCGACAACAGCGTCGGTTTTGAAATTCTTGATCGCGACCAGAGCCTGGGTACCAGCCAGTTCATGGAAGCGGCGCGCTATCGCCGCGGCCTGGAAGGCGAGCTGGGGCGCACCATCGCCAGCCTCAACGGCGTCAAGTCGGCGCGCGTGCACCTGGCCATTCCCAAGAGTTCGGTGTTCGTGCGTGACGAACGCAAGCCCAGCGCCTCGGTGCTGCTGGAGCTGTTCGCCGGGCGCAGTCTGGAGCCGGGTCAGGTCCAGGCGATCATTAACCTGGTGGCCACCAGCGTGCCGGAGCTGAACAAGTCCCAGGTCACCGTGGTGGACCAGAAGGGCAACCTGCTCTCCGATCAGCAGGAACTGTCCGAACTCACCGTCGCCGGCCGCCAGTTCGACTACAGCCGCCGGGTGGAAACCCTGCTCACCCAGCGCGTGCACAACATCCTGCGTCCGGTGGTCGGCAGCGATCGCTACAAGGCGGAAGTCTCCGCCGACGTGGACTTCAATGCCGTCGAGTCGACCACCGAGACCTTCAATCCGGACCAGCCGGCGCTGCGCAGCGAACAGGCGGTCAGCGAACAGCGCAACAGCAGCCTGCCGCCGCAGGGCGTGCCGGGTGCACTGAGCAACCAGCCACCGGCGCCGGGCGCCGCGCCCGAACAGCTGGGCTTCGGCGGTGCCAATGCCGGCGCGATTCCGCCGGGCCAGCCGCTGCTGGATGCCAACGGTCAGCAGATCATGGACCCCGCCAGCGGCGCGCCAATGCTGGCGCCGTATCCGGCCGACAAGCGCGAGCAGGCGACCCGCAACTACGAGCTGGATCGCTCCATCAGCTACACCCGCCAGCAGCAGGGGCGAGTGCGTCGTCTGTCCATCGCCGTGGTGGTGGACGACCAGCAGGTCGTCGACGCGCAGGCCGGCACTGTCACATACCAGCCCTGGAGTGCCGAGGACCTGGCGCGCTTCACCCGCCTGGTGCAGGACGCGGTGGGCTTCGATGCCAGTCGTGGCGACAGCGTCAGCGTGGTCAACACGCCGTTCGTGGCCGACCGTGGCGATGTGATCGAAGAAATCCCCTTCTACACACAACCCTGGTTTTGGGATGTCGCCAAGCAGATCATCGGCGCGCTGTTCATCCTCGCCCTGGTGTTCGGCGTGCTGCGCCCGCTGCTGAACAACGTCACTGGCAACAAAAAAGGTTCCGGCAAGGACCTGGTGCCGCTCGAGCGCGAGCTGCAACCGCTGGCCACCGAGCTGGATGAAGACCAGTTGAGCCTGAGCGGTTCGGTCCAGCAGATCATGCTGGCCAACCCCAATGACGGCTTCGAGGCCCAGCTCAACGCCATCAAGAATCTGTTGGCGGAAAACCCGGCCCGTGTTGCCGAAGTCGTCAAAGAGTGGATCAACGGGGACGAGTGACCGTGAGCAAACTGAGCAAAGTCGACAAGGCCGGCATCCTGCTGCTCTCCCTGGGCGAAACCGACGCGGCGCAGGTACTGCGCCACCTGGGTCCCAAGGAAGTGCAGAAGGTCGGTGTGGCCATGGCCCACCTGGGCAACGTGCACCGCGAGCAGGTCGAGGAAGTCCTCAGCGAATTCGTCGTCATGGTCGGCGAGCAGACCGGCCTGGGCGTCGGCACCGACGGCTACATCCGCAAGATGCTCACCCAGGCCCTGGGCGAGGATAAGGCCGGCAGCCTGATCGACCGCATCCTGCTGGGCGGCAGCACCAGCGGCCTGGACAGCCTGAAGTGGATGGAACCGCGCGCCGTGGCCGACGTGATCCGCTACGAGCACCCGCAGATCCAGGCCATCGTGGTCGCTTATCTGGACGCCGACCAGGCCAGCGAGGTGCTCAGTCACTTTGCCCACAAGGCGCGTCTGGACATCCTGCTGCGCGTGTCTTCGCTGAACACCGTGCAGCCGGCGGCGCTCAAGGAACTCAACGCCATCCTCGAGAAGCAATTCTCCGGCACCACCAATACCAGCCGCGCCACGATGGGCGGTGTGAAGCGTGCCGCCGACATCATGAACTACCTGGA
>DATJDB010000020.1:0-1626 GCA_035497635.1 Pseudomonas sp.
GCACTCTTGCGGAAGGGTTTGACGAACTGCGCGGCCATCAGACGCGGCTGCAAGCCCAGCTCGACACACCGGCGTCCCCAATAATGGGCTCCGCTGCAGGCCTCCATCGCCACCACCGATCCAGCGGGCAACAGCACCAGATACGCCGAAAATGCCTCACGCCGCAGGTCTGAACTGAACCGCCCCGGGTTTCGTGGAGGCTGTTTGGTTTAAGTCACGCCGCCATTGCGACGGGACTGGCGAGATGCCGGTAGTAGTTTGCCTCGGCTTCTGCCGGCGGGATATAGCCGATGGGTTCGAGTAGTCGATGGTGGTTGAACCAGGCTACCCATTCCAGTGTTGCCAGTTCCACGGCCGCCATTGTTTTCCAAGGTGCCCGCCGATGAATCAGCTCGGCCTTGTAGAGGCCATTGATGGTTTCGGCCAGCGCGTTGTCGTAGCTGTCGCCTCGGCTGCCGACCGAGGGTTCAATGCCGGCTTCTGCCAAGCGCTCGCTATAGCGAATCGACACATATTGCGAGCCGCGGTCGCTGTGATGAACCAGGGTGCCGTTGCGCTCGGATTGACGTGAATGAAGCGCCTGCTCCAGCGCGTCCAGCACGAAGTCCGTGCGCATCGAGCGGCTGACACGCCATCCCACAATGCGTCGGGCAAACACATCGACCACGAATGCTACATACACCCAGCCCTGCCAGGTCGAAACGTAGGTGAAGTCCGATACCCAAAGCTGGTTTGGCCGCTCGGCACGAAACTGCCGATTGACCTTGTCCAGCAGGCAAGGCGCGGTGTTGTCGCTGATCGTGGTACGCACAACCTTGCCGCGCACGACACCGCGTAAAGCCAGTCGCTGCATCAAACGCTCCACCGTGCAGCGAGCGACCTGCAGACGCTCCCGATTCATTTGCTTCCATACTTTGTCCGCGCCGTAGGCTTGGAAGTGGGTATGCCAAACCCGTTGGATCTCCGGCATCAGTGTGTCGTCACGATGCGCACGAGCGCAGCGCAAGGAGGGATTGCGTTGGCAGGCCGCATGTCGACGGTAGCCCGACGGGGCGATCTGCAGAACCCTGCAAATCGGCTCGACCCCGAACGTGTCGCGCTGTGCGTCGATAAATTCCCTCAGGACTTGAGTCGGCGGTCGAGCTCCGCCTGGGCGAAAAAAGCGCTCGCCAGCTTCAGGATCTCATTGGCTCGACGCAGCTCCTTGTTCTCGCGTTCCAATTCCTTGACCCGCTGCTTCTCGGCAGTGGTCACGCCATCGCGGACACCGCTGTCCACCTCCTGGCGTTTCACCCAGGTCAACAGCGTCTGGGGCACACAGCCGATCTTCGACGCAATGGATTCAACCGCAGCCCACAGCGACGGATACTCACCCCGGTGTTCCTGCACCAGGCGAACCGCCCGTTCACGCACTTCCCGGGAAAACTTATTCGATTTGTTCATGGCTCCATTCTCTCAAGAGTTGGAGCCTCCTCAAAACCCGGGGCGGTTCAGGGCGACCTCGCCATCTACGGCCAGGAACTTATGGCGCAGACCCGCCGCCTGTGCCTGATGAATCTGGCTGTGCACGGGCTGGACGGCAACATCGGTCAGAGCTACGGCTCCAGCTTCACCAACGACCAGCAC
>DATJDB010000021.1:0-5962 GCA_035497635.1 Pseudomonas sp.
CGCGACTGAAGTCGCTCCTACAGGTCAGCGCCGGTCGGTTTTTTTGTGGGAGCGGACTCGTCCGCGAGCTTTCTGCAGGCCGCGCTCAAGCGTTCGCGACTGAAGTCGCTCCTACAGGTCAGTGTCTTACTCCCCGCCCTCCCCTGCGCTCATCACCAGCGGTCGGATCTTGTGCAGCTGGGTTTCCAGCGACACGGTCATGCTGTTAGCCATGGAGAAGAACGTCAGGAACGCCTTGAGGTTGGAATCGCCCTCGCAGGTGGCGTGGATGCGCTGCCAGAAGGCCTGATTGACCAGCTGCAGCTGCTGGAAAGCCTTCACCAGGCCGCGCAGTTCCCAGTCGGGACGGCGACCCTCGCGGCTATTGAAGTACTGACGGGCGAGATACAGCGCCACCGCGCGCAGAATGAATTCCCGGTTGCTGGCAAACGGCAGGTGCTGCTGGGCCATCGGTCGCAGGCGCGCCATCACCGGGCAGGCGCTGGTCGCCATGATCACCCCAAGCAGCGAACGCAGCCCTTCCTCCAGGCCCACCTGCTTGCTGTATTCACGTTCCGGCGTACGCACCCAGACAAAGGCCCGGGTCACGGCGGGCAGACCCTGAAAATCCTCGATCACCCGATGCACATCGACCGCCGCCGGACAATGCGGATGTTCGGCGCGGTTGAGTGGGCAGTTGCCGCATTGCTGATATTCCAGCCGCGTCCAGGGCGGCAGCTTGCCTGCCGCCGGAGGCGGATCACGATCGAGTTCGATCTGGTAACTGAACGTATGTTCGTCGTCGAGGGTTATCCGGTACTCGATCGCCATTCAAGGCTCCTGATCAGTCGTCCAATTCGGCCCACCTCTCGAGCAGGACATCCAGCTCGTGCTGCAGGCTTTCCAGGCGAGCCAGGGCCGCACGGGTTTCCTCGGCCGGTCGCTGATAGAAGGTAGGCGCGGCGGTTTCCTGTTCCAGGGCCGCTTGTTCCTCTTCCAGCGCTTCGATCTGTCCGGGCAGCGCTTCCAGCTCGCGCTGCTCTTTGTAACTGAGCTTGCGGCGCGGCGCCGCGACCGGTGCCGCAACTGGCGCAGGCGCCGGCTCTTCGTTCTTTTGCGCCTTGCCCTTCTCCTCGACGCCGAGCAGACGCGGCGAACCGCCCTGGCGCAGCCAGTCCTGGTAGCCACCGACGTATTCGCGTACCCGGCCTTCGCCCTCGAACACCAGGGTGCTGGTCACCACGTTGTCGAGGAACGCCCGGTCGTGGCTGACCATCAGCACGGTGCCCTGGAAGCCGAGCAGCACTTCTTCGAGCAGCTCCAGGGTTTCCACATCCAGATCGTTGGTGGGTTCGTCGAGCACCAGCAGGTTGGCGGGCTTGCTGAACAGCTTGGCCAGCAGCAGCCGCGCACGCTCGCCACCGGAGAGCGCCTTGACCGGCGTGCGGGCACGCTGCGGGCTGAACAGGAAATCGCCCAGGTAGCTCAGCACGTGGCGGCTCTGACCATCGACGGTGATGAAGTCACGTCCCTCGGAGAGGTTGTCGATGACGGTCTTTTCCGGGTCCAGCTGCAGACGCAACTGATCGAAATAGGCCACTTCCAGCTTGGTACCCGCCTCGATACTGCCGGATTGCGGCTGCAGCTCACCCAACAGCAGCTTGAGCAGCGTGGTCTTGCCGGTACCGTTGGCGCCGAGCAGGCCGATGCGATCGCCGCGCTGCAGCACCAGAGAAAAGTCCTTCACCTGCGCCTTGCCGCCGGGATGAGCGAAGCTGACATGCTCGGCGACGATCACCTGCTTGCCAGACTTCTCCGCCGCGTCCAGCTGCAGGCTGGCCTTGCCCTGGCGCTCGCGCCGCTCGGAGCGCTCGGCGCGCATGGCTTTCAGGGCTCGCACGCGCCCCTCGTTGCGCGTGCGGCGGGCCTTGATGCCCTGACGAATCCACACCTCTTCCTGCGCCAGCCGCTTATCGAACAGCGCGTTGGCGCTTTCCTCGGCGGCGAGCTGCTGCTCCTTGTGCACCAGGAAGCTGGCATAGTCGCCGTTCCAGTCGATCAGATGGCCGCGATCCAGTTCGAGGATGCGCGTCGCCAGGCTCTGCAGAAAGGCCCGGTCGTGGGTGATGAACAGCACCGCACCGTTGAAGCCCAGCAGGGCTTCTTCCAGCCAGGCGATGGCGCCGATGTCCAGGTGGTTGGTGGGCTCGTCGAGCAGCAGCAGATCCGGCTCGGCCACCAGCGCCTGAGCCAGCAACACGCGGCGGCGCCAGCCGCCGGACAGCTCGGCCAGGGTCTTGTCGGCCGGCAGGTTCAGGCGGCTCAGGGTGCTATCCACCAGTTGCTGCAGGCGCCAGCCATCCTTGGCCTCGATGTCCTGCTGCACGTGCATCAGTTCGGTCAGATCGGCATCGCCCTGGATGTTCTGGCTCAGGTGGTGGTAGCGCGCCAGCAGATCGCCGACGCCGGCCAGCCCCTCCGCCACCACGTCGAATACGCTGCGTTCATCGGCGCGGGGCAACTCCTGGGGCAATTCGCCGATCTTCAGCCCAGGCGCCCGCCAGATTTCGCCGTCATCCGGACTCTGTGTACCTTTGGCCAACTGCAACAGACTGGATTTGCCCGTACCGTTGCGGCCGATGATGCACACCCGTTCGCCCTTGGCGATCTGCCAGGACACGCCTTCCAGCAGCGGCGTGGCGCCGTAGGCGAGGGAAACATCGGTGAATTTGAGCAGGGTCATGGGCGCCTCCGAAAACTGGGCGCGCATTCTAACAGGAGCCCGCCTGGCGGACTCGCACAGCGCACATTGCGGTGAGCGGGCATGTTCGCGAGTTTCTTCCGTGCAAGCCACGCCCAGAAGCTTGCGAATGAATTCGCTCCCACAGGCTGCCGCCGGAAATTTGCGACGCACGGCTTGTCGGAAGCCAGAATCCCTGCCGATTGGCATAACCCATCCATACTCCTTCAGATAAGCTCCTCACTCCTGATGTGCCTGGAAAGACCATGCGTCGACTGTTCACCCTGATTGCCTGCCTGGCCGCCACGCTGTTCACCCTGACCAGCCAGGCCGCCAGCCTCAACCAGCAACGCCAATGGTACGACGCAGCCCGCACGGCGCTGCAGAAGGGCAACGACGGTCCGTATCGCCGGCATGCCGAGGCGCTGCGCGCCTATCCGCTGGAACCCTACCTGGCTTACGAGTCGCTCAACCGACGCCTGGGCAGCGCCAGCAATCGCGAACTGGGCAAGTTCTTCACCGAGCACGGCGACTTGCCGCAGGCCGGCCGCCTGAAACTGCGCTGGCTACGCCTGCTGGCCGAGCGACGCGACTGGCAGCCCTTTCTCGACCATTACGACCCGCAACTGGAACTCACCGAACTGGATTGCCTGTATGGCCGCTACCTGCTGGAAAGCGGCTTGCAGGAGGCCGGCCAGGCGCAGGCTGAACGCCTGTGGCTGGTCGGCACCTCCCAGCCGGACGAGTGCGATGGCCTGTTCCGTCTGTGGAGCCGTCAGGGCGGGCTGACCGAGGATCTGCGCTGGCAACGCCTGCGCCTGGCCGCCCTGGCCGGCAACCTCGGCCTGGCGACCCATTTGGCCAGCGAGCTCAGCACCTTGCGCGCCGACGGCCAATTGCTCTTGGAGGTAGCCCGCACGCCGGAGCGCCTGAGTCAGGGCCAGCGCTTTGTGCGCAATGATCCGCGCATGGCGGAGATCGTCGGCCTAGGCCTGCGCCGCCTGGCGCGTCGCGATCCCGAGCGCGCCCTCGAACTGCTCGACACATACGCGCCCCAGCTCAGCTTCCCCACCGAAGAAAAGCTGGCCATCGCCCGCGACCTCGGCCTGCGCCTGGCACGACGCTTCGACAGCCGCGCCCTGCGCCTGATGGCCGACTACGACCCGGAACTGCGCGATGCGACGCTCACCGAATGGCGCATGCGCCTGTTGCTGCGCCTGGAACGCTGGGAGGAAGCCCACCAGCTCTCCCGCAGGCTGGATGGCGATCTCGCGCAGACCAACCGCTGGCGTTACTGGCGCGCCCGCAGCCTGCAACTTAGCCAGGGCGATACCCCCGAAGCCCTGCAGCTGTACCTGCCGGTGTCGGCGGAGCGCGACTTCTACGGCTTTTTGGCCGCCGACCGCATTGGCCAGCCCTACCGCATCGGCCACCAGCCGCTGGAGATCGATCCGAAGATTCTGCAACGGGTGCGCAACAGTGCCGGCATTCGCCGTGCCATGGAGTTCTACCAGCGGGGCCAGATCGTCGATGCGCGCCGCGAGTGGTACCACGTCAGCCGCCTGTTCAGCCGCGAGGAATTGATCGCCCAGGCCAAGCTGGCCCACGACATGGACTGGTATTTCCCGGCGATCCGCACCATCAGCCTGGCGCAGCACTGGGACGATCTGGATATTCGCTTCCCGATGGCCTATCGCAGCAGCCTGGTGCGCACCGCCCAGCAACGCGGCGTGGAATCCAGCTGGGTGTACGCCATAACCCGGCAGGAAAGCGGTTTCATGGACGATGCCCGCTCCCATGTCGGCGCCACCGGCCTGATGCAGGTGATGCCGACCACCGCCCGCGAAACGGCGCGGCGCTTTGGCATTGCCCTCAAGTCCAACAAGCAGATCCTCGATCCCGACCTCAATATCCAGCTCGGCACCGCCTACCTCAGCCAGGTACACCGCCAATTCGGCCACAACCGCATCCTCGCCACCGCAGCCTACAACGCCGGTCCGAAACGGGTGCGCCAGTGGCTGAAGAACACGCAGGAGCTGGATTTTGACGTGTGGGTGGAAAGCCTGCCCTACGACGAAACCCGCCAGTACGTACAGAACGTGCTGACCTATGCGGTGATCTACGGCGACAAGCTTGGCGCGCCGCAATCACTGGTGGAAGGGCACGAGCGGGTGGTGAAGCCGTAGGGGACAGGCATGATAGCCAACCCAAAAGCTCGCGAATGAATTCGCTCCCACAGGTTCCGCACCGGACCGACACTTCGTGGGAGCGGACTTGTCCGCGAGTTTTACGCGCAGGCCCGGCCCGCAAGGATGCTTTTAGCCGCGCAGCAGCCGGGAAACCTGCTCCATCGAAAATCCCCGGTAGGCCAGAAAACGGCCCTGGCGGGCCCGTTCCTTCTGATCCTGCGGGCGGACGCCGAAGCGCCGCTGCCATAGCTCGGTCAATTGCTCAACCCAGTCCACCCCGCACTCACCGAGCGCCTGTTCAATCGCCTCGCGCGGCAAGCCGCGCTGGTTCAGCTCTTCACGAATGCGCAGCGGGCCATAACCGGCGCGGGCGCGGCTGGCGATGAAGGCTTCCAGGTAACGGGATTCATCGAGCAATCCCTCTTCCGCCAGGCGGTCGAGGGCGCTTTCGATCAGTTCGGGCGGGGCGCCGCGGCGGCGCAGCTTGCGCTCCAGCTCAACGCGACCATGCTCGCGTCGCGCGAGCAGGTCCATGGCGGCCCGCCGCACAGCGACGGGCGTATCCAGCACAACGGCCATGGTTAAGCGATCAGAGGTCGTTTACTTCGGCCAGCTTCTCTTCCTCGGCTTTCGGGGCAGTCGAGCCAACCAGCAGCTTTTCGCGGATGGCCTTGTCCAGGGTGCTGCGCACCTCCTGGTTATCATCCAGGAACTTGGCGGCGTTGGCCTTGCCCTGGCCGATCTTGCTGCCCTGATAGCTGTACCAGGCGCCGGATTTCTCCAGCAGGCCCTGCTGCACGCCCAGGTCGATGATCTCGCCGTTGCGGTAGATACCCTTGCCGTAGAGGATCTGGAACTCGGCCTGACGGAACGGCGGGGCCACCTTGTTCTTCACCACCTTCACACGGGTTTCACTGCCGACTACCTCGTCGCCTTCCTTCACCGCACCGATGCGGCGGATGTCCAGACGTACCGAGGCGTAGAACTTCAGGGCGTTACCACCGGTGGTGGTTTCGGGGTTGCCAAACATCACGCCGATCTTCATGCGGATCTG
>DATJDB010000022.1:0-2190 GCA_035497635.1 Pseudomonas sp.
TGGTGGCCGTGCTGGCCATGGTGGGCCTGCCGCTCACCGGCGTGCTGAGCGTGCCCGAAGCGCTGGCCGGCTTCAGCGACCCCAGTGTGGTGCTGATTGCCGCGCTGTTCGTGATCGGCGAGGGGCTGGTGCGTACCGGCATCGCCTATCGCCTGGGCGACTGGCTGGTGCACACCGCCGGCAACAGCGAAACCCGGTTGTTGGTGCTGCTGATGCTGGCCGTGGCGACGCTGGGTTCGGTGATGAGCTCCACCGGTGTGGTGGCGATCTTCATCCCCATCGTCATGGGCATTGCCGCTCGACTGCACATCAGCCCCGGACGGCTGATGATGCCGCTGGCCTTCGCCGGCCTGATCAGTGGCATGCTTACGCTGGTGGCCACCCCGCCCAACCTGGTGGTGCACAGCGAGCTGCGCCGCGCCGGCCTGGAAGGTTTCGGTTTCTTCGCCTTCACCCCGATCGGCGTCGCCATCCTGGTGCTGGGCATCGGCTACATGCTGTTCGCCCGCCGCTGGCTGCGCAGCGACGACGGCCAGTCAACCGGCGGACGCTCACGTCACACCTTGGCCGATCTGGCCCGCGATTACCGGCTTTCCGAGCGCGAACGCCGCCTGCGTGTGCTGGCCGATTCACCGCTGGCCGGGCGCTTGCTCAACGAGCTGGAGCTGCGCAGCGAGTACGGCATCAATGTGATCGCCGTGGAGCGCCACGGACGCTTTCGCAATCAACTGATGATGGCCACCGGCAGCACCAACCTGCTGGCCGGCGATATCCTGCTGGTCGACCTGGCCAGCGCGGCCATCGGCCTGGCGGGCGCCTATGAAGAGCTGGGCCTGGCACCTGTGCAGCTGAGGACCTCCTATTACGCCGACCACGCCCACGAGCTGGGCCTGGCCGAAGTGGCGCTTCCGCCGGAATCCACCCTGCCGGGCAAGACTATTCTTGAACTGGGTTTTCGCAGCCACCACCAGCTCAATCTGGTGGGCCTGCGCCGCAACCGTGAAGCCCTGGATGGCGTGCTGGTGGATGAAAAGCTGCGCCCCGGCGACACCCTGCTGGTGGCCGGCGCCTGGAAGAACATCGACCGCCTGCATGGGCTGTCCCGGGACTTCCTGGTTTTCAGCCTGCCGATGGAAGTCAACGAAGTGGTGCCGGCCGCCAACAAGGCGCCGCACGCACTGTTCAGCCTGGCGGTGATGATTCTGCTGATGGTCAGCGGGCTGGTGCCCAACGCGCTGGCCGCGCTGCTGGCCTGCCTGCTGATGGGCGCCTTCCGCTGCATCGACATGGACAGCGCCTACAAGTCCATCCACTGGCCGAGCATGGTGCTGATTGTCGGCATGCTGCCGTTCGCCCTGGCGCTGCAGAAAACCGGCGGCATCACCCTGGCGGTCGATGGCCTGCTGACCCTGCTCGGCGATGCCGGGCCACGCGCGCTGCTGGCCTGCCTGTTCGCCGTCACCGCGCTGACCGGGCTGTTCATTTCCAACACCGCCACGGCGGTACTGATGGCGCCGGTGGCGCTGTCGCTGGCCCAGCACCTCGGCCTGTCGCCCTACCCGTTCGCCATGACCGTCGCTCTGGCCGCCTCGGCCGCCTTCATGACGCCGATTTCCTCGCCGGTGAACACCCTGGTGCTTGGCCCGGGCCGTTACCGCTTCGGCGACTTCATGAAGATCGGCGTGCCCTTCACGCTGCTGGTGATGGCGCTCACGGTAATTGCCGTGCCGATCGTGTTCCCGCTGTGAGCATCCGCCACGCGCGATTCAGACGCCCGGCTGGTAGGCTGCGCGGGCGATTCATCCCCGGAGGGAAACGATGACAATCGAATGGTGGTACTGGGTGGTCGGCGGCGTGCTGCTGATTCTGCTGGAGCTGGCGATTCCGGCCTTCTTCATCTTCTGGTTCGGCCTCGGCGCGCTGCTGGTCGGTCTGCTGATGCTGCTGGCCGGCGACCTGTCGCTGACCACGCAGTTGCTGGTCTGGGGCCTGGCCTCGGTGAGCATGGTCGCGCTGTGGTTCAAGGTGTTCCGCCGCGACCGGCACAAGACGCTGATCGGCACCGCCGATGGCACGGTGCTCGGCGAGGTCGGCCTGCTGGTTGGCGCGGTCGAACCCTTCCAGCGCGGCAAGGTGCGTTTTCAACGCCCGATTCTCGGCACGGACGAATGGCCCTGCGTGGCGGAAACC
>DATJDB010000023.1:0-7793 GCA_035497635.1 Pseudomonas sp.
GGTGGAGCGGTAGTTCTGCTCCAGGCGAATCATCTGCACATCGGCGAAATCCTCGCCGTAACGCTGCAGATTCTCGATCTTGGCGCCGCGCCAGCCGTAGATGGACTGGTCGTCGTCGCCGACCACCATCAGACTGTCGCCACCCTGGCCGAGCAGGCGCAGCCAGGCGTACTGCACGGCGTTGGTGTCCTGGAACTCGTCCACCAGCAGATGGCGAAAGCGCTGCTGATAGTGCGCCAGCAGACCCGGCTGGTCGCGCCACAGGTCCAGCGCACGCAGCAGCAGTTCGGAGAAATCGATCACCCCGGCCCGCGCGCAGGCGGCCTCGTAGGCCGTATAGATGGAGCGCAGGGTGGTCAGATACAGGTCGCCGGCCGCCTGGATGTGCTGCGGACGAATACCTTCGTCCTTCTGACCATTGATGAACCACTGGGCCTGGCGCGCCGGCCACTTGCCGTCATCCAGGCCCAGCTCGCGAATCACCCGCTTGACCAGCCGCTGCTGGTCATCGGAGTCGAGGATCTGGAAGTTTTCGGCCAGGCCGGCCTCCCGCCAGTGCGCACGCAGCAGGCGATGCGCCAGACCGTGGAAGGTGCCTACCCACATGCCCTGCGGGCTGTGGCCGAGCAGCCGGCCGATGCGCTCGCGCATCTCGTGGGCGGCCTTGTTGGTGAAGGTGACGGCCAGGATCGAATGCGGCGTGGCGTTTTCCACACCGATCAGCCAGGCGATGCGGTGTACCAGGACGCGGGTCTTGCCCGAGCCGGCACCGGCCAGCACCAGTTGTCGACCCAGCGGCGCGCTGACGGCTTCGCGCTGGGCATCGTTGAGGGAGTTCAGCAGGGGGGAGAGGTCTTCTAGCATCGCGGCATTCTAGAGGCTGTTGATAGCGCATGGCGAGCCGCCTTGTCGGCGGGACGCCACGCGACAATGGGTGGCGACAGGCCGGCAGATGCCAGGAAACGCCAGTTTTCCGTCTATTTTCGCGACCTGTTTCTGACGTCTGAGGCATGCTTGCAAAACGCCATTGGCAGGGCTTGGGCCGGCCGGTGGGCTCAGGTATGCTCGCCCGACGCCTGGGCCCTAACCATCAAAAAAAAACGCCTATGACCGCTTCTCTAGACCCGGCTGTCAGCCTGCCGGTCGCCGCTGCGCCAGCCGTCGAACACCAGTTCGCCGCGCAGATCGCTATCGAGCGAACCCGCATGCTCTATGAAGGGTCGCGGCTGCCGACGCTGTTCACGCTGATCTGCGGACTGGCCTCGGCCGCGGCGCTCTGGCCACTGACCTCCCCGCTGCTGCTGGCGGGCTGGCTGATCACCCTGTTCGGCCTGGCGGCGCTACGCCTGGTGCAGGTGCGGGCCTTCGCGCGCGCCAGCGCCGAGCGGCAGGCCGAACCCTACTGGGTGCGCATGTTCATGCTGGGCGCCGCCGCCTCCGGCGCCACCCTGAGCTTCGCCGCCATTGCGCTCGCGCCGCCGGACAGCTTCCTTGCCCAGGTGCCCCTGTACGGCCTGATCGCCGTTTCGGCCGCCTGCGCCACGGTCGCCTATGCCATCAGCCTGCCGGCGCTGCTTAGCTTCATCCTGCCCTGCCTGCTACCCACCTCCGGCTTCCTGCTGCTCAACGACAATGACCTGCTGCATGGCTGGGGTCAGCTCAGCCTGATGCTGTTGCTGGCGCTGCTGGTGATGGCCTGGCAAGTGAACCGCCTGGTGCAACGCAGCCTGATGCAGCGTTTCTACAACCAGGCACTGCTGGAGCGCCAGGAAGCTGCCCAGCGTCACGGCGAGGCGCTCAACCACACGCTGGCCCGCGAAGTCGAACAGCGCCGTCAGGCGGAAAGCCGGCTGCGCGCCACCCACGGTGAGCTGGAGCGCCGGGCGACCGAGCGCACCCGCGAACTGGGCGAAGCCACCCACGCGCTGGGCAAGAGCCAGGCACGCCTGGCCATGGCCCTGGAAGCCAGCGAGCTGGGCCTGTGGGACTGGGACCTGCGCACCGACGAGGTACACCACTCCAAATTGCAGGAACTGTTCGGCCTGCCCTCGACCGGTTCGCTGAACATGCGTCGCGATCTTCGCCCGCTGCTGCACCCCGATGATCGTCGCCTGCTGCTGCACGCGCTGAGCGCGCACATGCGCGGCCGCACCGACGGCTACGCCGTGGAATACCGGGTACGCCACGCCGACGGCTACTGGGTGTGGGTCGAGGATCGCGGGCGGATCATGGAACGCGACGAGCGTGGCCGCGTGGTGCGCATGCTCGGCACCCGGCGCAACATCACCGCGCGCAAGCGCCGCGAGGAAGAGCAGCGCCTGGCCGCCACGGTATTCGAAACCGCCAGCGAAGGCATCCTGGTACTGGATAGCCACTATCAGGTCCTGGCGGTGAACCGGGCCTTCTGTGCGATGACCGGCTATCGCCGCGAGGAAGCGGTCGGGCGCAACGTCACCCAACTGGTCAGCTCGCCGGACACCCATCGCCTGTACCGGCAAATCCACGCCCAGTTGCTCGCCCACGGCCGCTGGCAGGGCGAAATGATGGAGACGCGCAAGAACGGCGAGCTGTATCCGCAGTGGCTGCAGATCAACGCGGTGCGTGATCGCAACGGGAAGATTACCCAGATGGTCGGCTTCTTCGCCGATCTCAGCGCCCGCCGCGAGGCGGAGGAGCGCCTGCGTCACCTCTCCAACTACGATGCGCTGACCGGCCTGGCCAATCGCATGCTGTTCAAGGAACGTCTGCACGAGGCCAGCCAGCGCTCGCGCCAGACCGGTCGCAGCCTGGCACTGCTGCACATCGACCTGGACCGCTTCAAGCTGCTCAACGATAGCTTGGGCCACGAAGTGGCCGACCAGGTGCTGCGCAACATGGGGCAGCGTCTCAGCGAACAACTGGCCGAGGCCGATACTCTTGCGCGCCTGGCCGCCGACGAATTCGTGGTGCTCTTCGACCAGTACAGCAACCTGTCGAGCCTGTCGCGACTGGCAGGTCAGTTGCTGACCAAGCTGCGCGCGCCCATGACCGTGGATGGCCACGAGCTGGTCATCAGCGCCTCGATCGGCATCAGCCTGCTGCCCGAAAACGCCCGTGAAGTGTCGGCGCTGATCACCCAGGCCAACATGGCCATGCAGCACGCCAAGCACCTGGGCGGCGACAACTTCCAGTTCTTCACCGACAACCTGCAGGCCTGCACGCTGGAGCGCCTGCAACTGGAAAACCAGTTGCGCAAGGCCATCGAGAGCGGCCAGTTGGATGTGTTCTATCAGCCCAAGCTGGACCTGAGCCTGGACAGCCTGCAGGCCGCCGAGGCGCTGGTGCGCTGGCGGCACCCCGAACGCGGCCTGGTCTCGCCGATCGACTTCATACCGCTGGCCGAGGAGACCGGCCTGATCGGCGCCATCGGCGAGTTCGTGCTGCGCCGCGCCGCCAGCCAGGCCCGTGAATGGCAGCAGCAGGGTCTGGGCGACATACGCGTCTCGGTGAATGTCTCGGTGCACCAGTTGCGTCAGGGCAACCTCACCACCCTGGTCCGCCAGGTGCTGGAGGAAACCGGCCTGCCTGCCCACCTGCTGGAGCTGGAGCTGACCGAAAGCCAGCTGCTGGATAATGTCGAAAGCGTGCTGCACACCCTGAACCAGCTGCGCGAGCTGGGGGTCAAGCTGGCCATCGATGACTTCGGCACCGGCTATTCCTCGCTCAGCTACCTCAAGCGCCTCCCCGTCGACTATCTGAAGATCGACCGCACTTTCGTGCGTGATCTGACCGAGGATGGCGAAGACGCCGCCATCACCCGAGCGATCATCGCCATGGCGCACAGCCTGGAGCTCAAGGTGGTGGCCGAGGGTGTCGAGGAGCAGCAGCAGCTGGACTTCCTCAAGTCGCAAGGCTGCGACGAGATCCAGGGCTTCCTGATCAGCCGGCCGATCGAGGCCGCCCAGTTCGCGTCCCTGCTGCGCGAGCAGGAGATGATGGTCGCACCCTGACCTTCACCCATCGAAAGCTGGTTATGCGCCGCTTCGCCCGCCTGCTGTCCTCACCGGCAACGGACATTGAGGAACAACGCATGGATAGCTGTGAACAACCCGGCCGCGGCCTGCGGCTGCTACTGAGCCTGCAGGACGTGACGCCCCTGGCGCTGCAAGCCGCCGTGCTGCAACGCCTCGGTGCACGCCAGATCGCCCTGATGGCTCCGCATACCAGACCCCAGCGGTTGCGTGTACTGATCCAGGCGCTGCCCACCGAGCTGGTCGCGCAGATCGCCCACCACCTGGACCCGCACAGCATCCTCGACACCTGGCTCGGCCTGCCGGACACCCTGCATCTGCAGATCGCCAAGGCGTTGTGCCGCAGCCAGGACTTCAGCACGGCGGCGCGCTTCGCCGAATGCCTGGCGCCGCAGCAACTGCGCAACCTGATTCTGGGCCTCAACGATCCGCTGCCGGTGCTGCGCATCGGCACATGCTTCGGCAACGTGCCGCTGCTGGTGCAGAGTCTGTTGGGCATGTCGAGCAGCTACCTGCGCACCCTCACCGAGGTGTCCATCCCCAACGGCCATCTGCCGCTCTCCGTGGCGGTGCTCAGCGGCCTGCCGGCGCGCCGCCAGGCGGACATCTGCCGCCAGTTGAGTCCGGCGGTGCGCGCCGCCCTGGAGCCCGAGCTGCGTCAGCGCAGCGATGAGCTGTGCCGCCTGCTGGCGGCCGCGCCGAGGTAAAGCGGGCAGCCAACGCAGCTACAACGGACGCTGTCTGCCCTGAGCGCTGGCTTCAGTGCGCCAGCGCTTCGGCCTGGCGCAGCGCTTGCTCGATGCTGCGCTTGTATTCCAGGTAGTGCAGCGTCTGCAGCTGGCCGGCCTCGAACGACCCGCTCAGTTCCAGTTCAGCCACCCTGAGCGGCCCGCTCACCCCATGCGCGCGCAACTGACGGACCACTGTCGCGTAAAGCCGGTCGCCCAGTGTGTGCGGATGGAAGTCCTCCCAACCGCAGTACAGGGTCAGCTGTTCGCCCTGCTGCGCATCACGGCTGATGCGCGCCAGCAGCGGCGTTGCTCCCGGGTCGGCCTGCGGCGGCAGGCGCCGCACCAGCTCGGTGGCGGTCAGCGGCGCACCGGGCAGCAACTGGTAGTAACGCACCGCGTCGCTGCCGAGCATCGCCGGGCGGTTGTACGGGCTGTCGGCCACCGCAGCGAGAAAATGCTGCAGTGCCGGCAGCACCACCTCGGCGCGCCCCGGCAGGGTTTGCCGCCACAGCGCGTTGCGCTCGTCGAGCAGGTAGACCTGGGTGTCCTCGCCGCTCTGGTAGAACACCTGCAGGCACCCCGCCTCCGCATGACGCAGCACCAGGCCGAGGGTGTGATCGATCAGCACCTGGCTGTCCAGGCGCAACGGCACGGGCTGCGCCGTCCCCAGATAGGCGAGCAGGGCGGGCAGATCCCCCAGCACCCGTTCGCTCAGCTGGTCGTCGCGCCATCGCCAGATGCGGTACCGGCCGGCGATGCGCACCAGCAGGCGCTGATCAGCCTCGCTCAGCACCTCGAAGGACTGCGCGTACAGCCCCTCCAGACGCTGGGCCAGCGCCTGCGCGCGGTTCTGGGCGAAACACTGGAACTGCACACGGTGCGCCGGCACCCCCTCATCAAGCAACTCGCGCAGGCACTCGAACACCGCCTGCGGACCTTCGTAGCACTGATGCAGCACTTCGTTCCAACTGGTCAGGGTGAGCCGATCGAGGCGGTGCACCAGATTGGCTTCGCTGCCGGCGTAATCCAGCACATCGTTGTGCCCACCGACCAACTGCGCGCGGGACAGGCCCCGCAGCGGATCGATGCCGACGTTGATTAGCACCAGCGCCCGTTCGGTGCGGCGCTTTTCCAGCATCAACGCATCCGCCACTTCGGCCTGCGGCCCGGGCAACGTCTGCAGGCCGGCGCGCAGCCCCTGCAGCTCGAAGTCGCGCAGGCTGCTCTGGCCGGGGTGCAGCGTCACCCGGCTGGCGCTGTCCAGCACCCCGTTGCGCTGCGCCCAGGCCAGCAAGGCGATCAGCTGCCGGCTGCGCTTGAGCGGCACCCGGTCCTGGCACTGGCTGGCGGTCAGGCTGCCGTCGTACAGCGCCCATTGCTCGGGTTCCAGGCGCCGCAGGGTCAGGTTGGGCTCGGCCAGGCTGGCGGCGATACCCGGGTTCACGCTTTCGATCTTTCCTGCGCTGCGTGCGAACAGCACACGCAGACGGCGACCCAGCACCAGCATGTCGCGCTCGCTGAGCGGATTGAGCAACTGCCGCTGTTCGGCGAAGCGCTTCAGGCTGAGGTAACTGCGCAGCAGCGCGGCGATCAGCAGGCGCAGTTCGCCTTCCACCTGACGCAGCTTCCAGCGCGGGCGACTATCCAGCAGGCTTAACCGCGCCTCGTCCCAGCCCCAGCCGGCGCACAGTTCACGCAGCAGCTGGCGCTGCCAGGTACGTCCCAGCGCCGACGCGGGGCGGCTCAGCTGCCGGTCGATCTTCAGATACAGGCTGCGGCGCACCAGTTCCAGACGCGCCTCGTCATCCTCGGCGCGCAGGTAGGTTTCCAGACGCCGATAGAGGCGGATGTAGGGGTCCAGATCATCGAGATCGGTCGCGCCGGCCAGCACGTCACGCTTGAACTGCAGCGCCAGGCATTCGCCGCCGGGATGCGCGCTGGCATAGGCCTCGTTGAGCAGCAGCTTGAGCATCGACTTGTACGGCGACTGCATGGCCTTGTAGAGCTGCCACATGCCGGCGCCGAGGTATTCCTGGCCGGGGATGCGTCCCAGGTAGCCGAAATCCAGTTCCTGCTCGGCGCTCAGCAGGCCACGGGCGCGCAGGGCGGCGACGTACTCCGGATAGCGATCCTCCTGCTCGGCCGGCACCAGCCACCAGGTGGGCGTGCGCCCGCCCAGCCACAGGGCGGTACGGAAGAACTCGTCGAGCAGCAGGTAATGCTGGCTGCTGCCGCAGTCCTCGCCGCTCAACTCCGCGTCGCGCCGACCACTGGCGAAGCGTTCCGGGTCGATCAGGAACACGTGCAGCTCGGCGCCCTGGCTAGCGGCCCAGTGCTCCACTGCGCGGATTTTGCGGCGCAGCAGTTCCACAGCCGCCTCGTCCAGCGCCGGGTCGTGGCACAGCCACAGATCCATGTCGCTGCCTTCGGTCTGCGCCAGCGTGCCCAGGCTGCCCATTAGGAACAGGCCGTGCAGTGGCGCGATCTGGTTCTGCGGCAACGCCCAGTAGCGGAACGAACGGGCCAGCTGGCGCGCCTCGTTCAGCGCGGCCGGCGAGGGCTCGTATTCACTCAGGCCCGCCGGGGTGGCGGTCGACACATAGCCGGGCAGGCCCGGATGGTTGACATGAAACAGCAGCGGCAGCAGATGCAGCACCCGTTGCTGGCGGGTGGACAGCAATTGATGGGCGCGCTCCAGCCGGCCGGCGTTGAGGGCCAGAAAGCGCTGGCGCAACAGTTCGATGCCCCGGCGGTTCGGCAGGGAACACAGCTCCGGGTCGCCGGGCGGGGCGCTGGGATGGTTCGGGGACATGTGCGAATCAGGCGGCGGCCGTCGCCGCCGGAACGATCCGGCTGGCAACGGCCTAAGCGGAAATCAGCTTTCGGCGGGAGTCAGAATGGTCAGCAGGGCCTGGGCGTGCTCGGCGGCGTCGATGCCGAGGCTGGTCAGATAGCCGCCGTCGACCTGGGTGAGCAGGCCCTGGGCATGCAGGTTGGCGGCGGCGGCCAGGATTTGCGGGTCGGCGTCACGGTGCAGCTTCAGGCCTTCCTG
>DATJDB010000024.1:0-7315 GCA_035497635.1 Pseudomonas sp.
ATCCCATCCCGAACTCAGTAGTGAAACGACGCATCGCCGATGGTAGTGTGGGGTCTCCCCATGTGAGAGTAGGTCATCGTCAAGCATCCAAAACCAGAACCCCAATCCGCGACCGCGGGTTGGGGTTTTGTCTTTTCCATCGCTTTAAAAACGGGCCATCAACTTGGCGAAAAGAGACTGTTTGGCGATATCCGCTAAGCTTCGTACAGCTTCCGAACTTCCGGGGACTCGCCGCCCAGTCGCTCACTTCTCAACAATAGCGAACCGCCAATACCGAAACTGGCCATCTGTTTAGGCTATGGGACAGTCGGTGCGAGGAGTGCTGGATTTTTTACGGCTAGATACGGAAAATGCGCGTCTTTTCGAAGCGCAGTTTGCGGGAATTCTATGAATGCTGTAGTCGTGGCCGTGGGCATCATGCTGGTACTCAGCTTGTGCCGCGTGCATGTGGTGGTTGCTCTCATTGTTGGTGCGCTGGCCGGCGGCCTGCTGGGCGGGCTTGGATTGGCAGGTTCTCTGGCCGCCTTCAATAAAGGGCTGGGAGGCGGTGCAACCGTGGCGCTTTCCTATGCCTTGCTTGGCGCCTTTGCGGTCGCCATCGCAAAGTCCGGGCTGGCTCATGCGCTGGCTGACAAGGCGCTGACTCTGGTCGGCCATCAGGAGAAGCGGGGTTTCAATCTGCTCAAGTGGTCCCTGATCGGCCTGCTTGCCACCGTGGCGATTTCTTCGCAGAACATCCTGCCGATTCATATTGCCTTTATCCCGCTTCTGGTCCCACCGCTGCTGTATGTCTGCAGCAAGCTGGAGATCGATCGCCGTCTGATCGCCTGCGTGCTGACCTTCGGTCTGGTCACCCCGTACATGTTTCTGCCGGTGGGCTTCGGTAGCATCTTCCTCAACGATATCCTGCTGGCCAATGTTGCCCGTTCTGGTGTGGATATCAGCGGAGTTCGTGTCACAGAGGCCATGCTGATTCCGGCGCTTGGCATGGTGTCCGGTTTGCTGCTGGCTCTGTTCAATTACCGCAAGGCGCGCCGCTACGATCTACAGCGCATCGAGCAGACCGAGCGAGTGGCTTTTCAATACAGTCCGAAGAGCATGCTTGTCGCTGGGCTGGCAGTTGCTTCGGCCTTCATCGTCCAGCTATGGCTAGAGTCCATGATCATTGGCGCTCTGGTCGGCTTCGTGATTTTCTCGGTTTCGGGTGTGGTGCGTTGGCGCGAAGCGGATGATCTGTTCACCGAAGGCATGAAGATGATGGCCATGATCGGCTTCATCATGATTGCTGCTTCGGGCTTTGCCGAAGTGATGCGTGAAACCGGACAGGTGAAGGCCTTGGTCGAGGCATCCGTTGAGTGGATCGGCAACAGCAAGGCAATGGGTGCGCTGCTCATGCTGCTGGTCGGCTTGCTGGTTACCATGGGCATTGGCTCGTCGTTTTCCACCGTGCCGATCATCGCAGCCATCTTCGTCCCGCTGGGCATTGAGCTGGGCTTCAGTCCGCTGGCCATCGTCAGCCTGGTAGGCACTGCAGGTGCCTTGGGGGATGCTGGCTCGCCGGCCTCCGACTCGACCCTCGGCCCGACCGCCGGCCTCAATATGGACGGCCAACACCATCACATCTGGGACACGGTCGTGCCCACGTTCATCCATTACAACCTGCCCCTGCTCGTCTTCGGCTGGGTGGCTGCGATGGTGCTTTGATCACGGAGCGATGATTCAGTGAGCAATGGAGCCTTCGGGCTTCATGGGTACCGCGCCGCACTTCCTTTGTCCGATAATGCCTAAGCCATGGTCCATCCACGACAGGGAAATCCATGGCAAACCAGCAATTTGAAAACAAGGTCTTTCTGGCCTTGCTCTTGTTCGTCTCCATCGCCTTCATCTGGATCCTGCTGCCGTTCTACGGCGCCGTGTTCTGGGCGGTCATTCTCGCGATCCTCTTTTCTCCGCTGCAGCGCCGACTCATGCGTCGAATGCCGGGGCGCCGCAACTTGGCCGCGTCGCTAACCCTGGCGGCAACCCTGATAATTGCTGTTCTGCCCGTAGGCATCATCGCTACGTTATTGGTACAGGAAGGGGCCAGCCTGTATCAGCGTATCGAAAGCGGTCAGCTGGATCTGGGTGCCTATCTGGGCTGGGCCAAGGCGCACTTGCCGCCGTTCCTGCAAGAACAGCTGGATCGGCTGGGCATTGGCAATTTCCAGGATCTGCGCGAGCAGCTTTCGGGTGTGCTCATGCAAGGCAGCCAATACCTCGCCACGCGGGCCTTCAGTTTCGGACAGAGCACCTTCGAATTCCTGGTGCGCTTGGCTGTCATGCTTTACCTGCTGTTCTTTCTGATCCGTGATGGCGCCGGGCTGGTCGCCCGGGTTCGCAATGCGTTGCCATTAGCGGATGACCAGAAGTCCCGGCTGTTCAGGAAATTTACGCAAGTAGTACGCGCCACGGTGAAGGGAAACCTGGTGGTGGCCATAACCCAGGGCGCCTTGGGCGGATTGATCTTCTGGTTTCTAGGGATCCCCAGCGTCTTGCTATGGGCGGTGATCATGACCTTCCTGTCGTTGCTGCCCGCTGTGGGCGCGGCGCTGATCTGGACGCCGGTGGCCATCTATTTCCTGCTCAATGGCCAGGTCTGGCAGGGTGTATTGCTGATTCTCTATGGCGTCTGCGTGATTGGCCTGGTGGACAATGTGCTGCGCCCGATTCTGGTCGGCAAAGATACCAAGATGCCTGACTACATGGTGCTGATTTCCACCATTGGTGGGTTGGCGTTGTTTGGGTTGAACGGATTCGTGATCGGCCCCTTGGTGGCTGCATTATTCATGTCCACCTGGGGGCTGTTTACCGAGAAGGAGGCCGCCCCGGAGGATCACAGGCCGGCGGCTTGAGCCAGCAGCAACAGCGGCTGCGGGTAGACACCGAGGAAGAACGATAGCACCGCAATGGCCAGCAGCATGATGCCGCCGGCACGTTGCGGCCAGTTGATGGGCGGCTCGCGGCGTCGCATGCCCGGTTCGACCAGATACAGGGTGACCATTACGCGCAGGTAGTAGTAGATGCCGATGGCACTACCGATGATCAGCACCACAATCAGCCCCCACAGCTGGGCCTGTACGCCGGCGATCAGAATATAGAACTTTCCGATGAAGCCCGAAGTCAGCGGAATCCCCGCCAGCGACAGCATCATCACTGTCAGTACGGCCGTGAGATAGGGACGGCGCCAGAACAGGCCGCGGTATTCGAACAGTGCGTCGGCATCACGCGCCTTGAACGGGCTGGACATCAGCGACACCACCCCAAAGGCACCCAGAGTGCTCAGCATGTAAGTCACCAGATACACCGCCACGGCTTCGCTGGCCAACCCGTCGGTAGCGATCAAGGCAATCAGTAGATAGCCGAAGTGCGCGATCGAGGAATAGCCCAGCAGCCGCTTCAAGTTGGTCTGGTTCAGGGCCAGCAGGTTGCCGATCAGGATCGAGGCGATGGCTATCACCGAAAGCGCCGGCGTCAGCCAGCCGCCGTAGGTGGCTGGCGATATCTGATAAAGGCGCAGCACCACAGCGAACACGGCAATCTTGCTGGCAGTGGCCAGGAAAGCCGCCACCGGTGCCGGCGCGCCCTGATACACGTCGGGCGTCCAGAGGTGGAAGGGCACCAGTGACAGTTTGAAGCCCAGGCCGATCAGCATCAGGGCGATACCCACTTCTACCAGCGGCGCGTGGCCGAAGGTGCTCAGGCTGATGCCGATACCGATGAATTCCAGCGAGCCGGATTCGGCATAGAGCAGCGCCATGCCAAAGAGCAGGAAGGTGCTGCCCGCGGCCGACAGCACCATGTATTTGATGCTGGCTTCCAGCGAATGGCGGTGGAAGAAGGCATAACCGACTAACCCATACACCGGCACGGAGAGCAGTTCTAGACCGATAAACAGCGAGGCCAGATGTTGACTGGTCACCAGCACGATGCCGCCGGCGGCCGAGAGCAGCATCAAAAGGTATAGCTCTTCACGATTGCCCGGATAGCCCCCTTCGCCGGGCGTTCGCCCCAGGTAGGCGTGGGCCAGGGTGACGCAGACCAGCGTCGCGATCAGCACCAGTGCGGTGTAGAACAGGCCGAAGCGGTCGACCCGCATCAGCGTGGTCACTTCCAGCGGCGTGACGTTCAATGCCGGGACGATCGACAGCAGGGCCAGCACCAAACCGATCACCGAGGCCAAGTAGGCCATCCGGTGGTTGCGCTTCCAGGCGATCAGCAGCATGACCACCACGGCGGAAGCACTGGTGACCAGCAGCGGGAGCAGGGCAATGAAATGAGCGAGCGTGAGATCCATAGCGCGACTACCGGGCCGAAACGAGTTGAGAGAACGCAGCGCCCAGCCATTGCTGAATGCCCTGCATGCTGGCCATCGAAGTATCCAGCACCGGCTGAGGGTAGATGCCCAGCAGCACAAGCAGCACCACCAGGGCCAGGACCATGCCGGCCTCGCGGGCATTCAGTCCTTGGAATGGCGTGTCGGCTTGGGCCGGGCCGTAGTAGGCGCGGTGAATCATCGCCAGGGAGTACACCGAGGACAGCACCAGGCCAGTAGTGGCCAGTACCACGATCCACGGCTGGCTGGCAAAGGCGCCGAACAGCACCAGGAATTCACCGATGAAGTTGCCGGTGCCCGGCAGGCCCAGCGAGGCTACAGCGAAGAACAGGCTCAGCGCGGGTAGCCAGGCGATGCGTTTCCACAGGCCGCCCATCTGCGTCATGTCGCGGGTATGCAGGCGCTCATAGAGCTGGCCGCAGAGAATGAACAGCGCTGCGGCCGAGATGCTGTGGGCGAGCATCAGCACGATTGCGCCCTGCAGAGCCAGTTCACTGCCCGAGTAGATGCCGATCAGCACGAAGCCCATGTGCGAAATGCTGGAGTAGGCCACCAGCCGCTTGATGTCCGTCTGCGCGAAGGACAGCAGGGCGCCATAGAAGATGCCGATCAGGCCCAGCACCATGGCGATGGGCGCAAATTCGGCCGACGCGTTGGGAAATAGCGGCAGGGCGAAGCGAATCATGCCGTAGGCGGCGGTCTTCAGCAGGATGCCGGCCAGGTCCACCGAGCCGGCGGTGGGCGCCTGGGCGTGGGCGTCCGGCAGCCAGGAATGGAACGGAACGATGGGGAATTTCACCGCGAAGGCGATGAAGAAGCCCAGCATCAGCATGTATTCCACACCGCTGGGCATCTCCGTTTCCAGCAGCAGCGCGTAGTCGAAGGTCACCACGCCCGAGTTCAGGTAGTTGACCAGCACCAGCCCCAGGATGGCCGCCAGCATCACCAGACCGCTGGCCTGGGTGTAGATGAAGAACTTGGTCGCTGCGGTGATGCGGGTCTTCTTGCCGGTATTGCTGTGTCCCCAGAGCGCGATGAGGAAGTACATCGGCACCAGCATCATTTCCCAGAAGAAGAAGAACAGGAACAGGTCCATGGCCAGGAACACGCCAACCACCCCGCCCAGAATCCATAGCAGGTTCAGGTGGAAAAAGCCGACATTGCGCTGGATCTCGTTCCAGGAGCAGAGCACCGACAGCACACCCAGCAGGCCGGTGAGAACGACCATCAGCAGCGACAGGCCATCCAGCGCCAGATGCAAATTGATGCCCAGGCGCTCAATCCACACATGCTTGAACTCCATGGTCCAGGCATTCGGATCGGTCGGGTTCGGTGCCAGGCTGTAGTCGCCCTGGCCCCATAGCCACAGGCTCAGCGCCAGCAACAGGCTCATCGCGGCCAGCGCAATCCAGCGTGGCAGCGTCTGGTCGACACGCTCGACCAGCCAGCAGAGCAGGCCACCGATGAAGGGAATCAGGATTAGCCAGGGAAGCATCACGGTTGCGATTCCTTGCTGAAATTCAAATCAGGATGATGCCGAGCACCAACGCGGCGCCGCCAACCATGGACATGGCGTACCAGCGGGTCTGGCCAGTCTGCGCCTGGGTCGACAACCGATGGCCGCGCTGCGCGGTCCAGGTGACGAGACCAAAGCCCTGGTCGATCGGGTCGCGCCCGAGCAGGCGGCACAACCACAGGTAGGGCTGCACAAGCAGCTTGTCGTAGAGCCAGTCGAAGCCCCAGGCGGCGTACCACCAGGCGCTTAGTACACGGCCCGGTGCGGAACTGGCGACACGCTCGACGAGGCGGCGCCTGCCCAGGAACAGCAGGGCGGCCAGCATGATGCCGGACACGGCAATCACGCCCGAGAGCAGCTCCACTGACATGTGGCCTTCGCCACCGGCGTGTCCGACGCTCTGCGGCAGGGCACCGGCCAGCGGCGGGGTGATTAGGGCGCCGACGAAGGTGGACAGCACGATCAGCACCATCAGCGGCAGGCTGTGTGCCAGTCCGTGGCCGGCATGGGCCTCGGTTTTCGACTCGCCATGGAAGGCGATGAAGATCAGCCGGAAGGTGTACAGCGAAGTCAGGAAGGCACCTGTCAGGCCGGCGTACAGCAAACCGGTGTGGCCGCTGGCAAAGGCTTCCCAGAGGATTTCGTCCTTGGAGAAGAAGCCAGCGGTGACCAGCGGCAGGGCGGCCAGGGCGCAGCCACCGACCACGAAACTGGCATAGGCCAGCGGCAGCTTTTTCCAGAGGCCGCCCATGCGGAAGATGTTCTGTTCGTGATGGCAGGCCACGATGACCGCGCCCGAAGCGAGGAACAGCAGGGCCTTGAAGAACGCATGGGTCATCAAGTGGAAGATCGCCGCATCCCAGGCAGCGACCCCCAGCGCCAGGAACATGTAACCGATCTGGCTCATGGTCGAGTAGGCCAGGATGCGCTTGATGTCGGTCTGCACCAGCGCGGCGAAACCGGCCAGTACCAGGGTGACGCCACCAATGATGCCGACCAGCTCCAGCACATCCGGTGCCAGCAGGAACAGACCGTGAGTGCGGGCGATCAGGTAGACACCCGCCGTCACCATGGTCGCGGCGTGGATCAGCGCGGATACCGGCGTGGGGCCGGCCATCGCATCGGCCAGCCAGGTCTGCAGCGGCAGCTGTGCCGACTTGCCCACCGCGCCGCCCAGCAGGGACAGGGTGGCCAGGGTGATCCACAGGTCGCCTTCGGCAAATTTCTGCGGCGCCAGGGTCATCAGTTCCTGAATGTTCAGCGTGCCGAGCTGCACGAACAGGATGAACAGACCGAACGCCATCAGCACATCACCGACCCGGGTGACCACGAAGGCCTTCATGGCGGCATTGCCGTTCTTGCGCTCGCTGAAGTAGAAGCCGATCAACAGGTAGGAACAGAGGCCCACGCCTTCCCAGCCGAAATAC
>DATJDB010000025.1:0-12134 GCA_035497635.1 Pseudomonas sp.
GCACGATTCCAGCGAGCGCATGTCTCCGGCCGAGACCCGGGCAGCCGGCGGGCTGGCCCTGGTCTTCGCCTTCCGCATGCTCGGCATGTTCATGGTCCTGCCGGTGCTCGCCACCTACGGCCAGGAACTGGCCGGCAGCACGCCAGCCCTGATCGGTCTGGCCATTGGTGCCTATGGTTTGACCCAGGCGCTGCTGCAGATTCCCTTCGGCGTGCTCTCCGACCGCATCGGCCGACGCCCGGTGATCTATGCCGGGCTGCTGATCTTCGCCGCCGGCTCGGTGCTGGCGGCCAACGCCGATTCAATCTGGGGAGTAATCGCCGGTCGCGTGCTGCAGGGTGCCGGGGCCATTTCCGCCGCCGTGATGGCGCTGCTTTCCGACCTCACCCGCGAGCAACATCGCACCAAGGCCATGGCCATGATCGGCATGAGCATCGGTGTGTCCTTCGCCCTGGCCATGGTGGCCGGGCCGCTGGTCACCCGCGCCTTCGGTCTGTCCGGCCTGTTTTGGATCACCGCCGGCATGGCGCTGTTCGGCATGGTCATCGTGGCGGCCGTGGTGCCCAAGGCTACAGCGGCACTGCGCCATCGGGAATCCGGCGTGGCACGTCAGGCGCTGGGCAGCATCCTGCGCCACGGCCAACTTTTGCGCCTGGACGTGGGCATTCTGGTGCTGCACGCGATTCTCATGGCCAGCTTCGTGGCGCTACCGCTGACTCTGGTCGAACAGGCCGGTCTGCCGCGCGACGAGCACTGGTGGGTGTACCTGGTGGCCATGCTGGTGGGCTTCTTCGCCATGGTGCCGTTCATCATCTATGGCGAGAAGAAGCGCCAGATGAAGCGTGTACTGCTTGGTGCGGTGGCCTTGCTGTTGGTTTGCGAGCTGTATTTCTGGCAAATGGGCCATAGTCTGACCGCGCTGGTGATCGGCGCCATCCTGTTCTTCATGGCCTTCAATCTACTGGAGGCCTCGCTGCCGTCGCTGGTCAGCAAGGTCTCGCCGGCGGCCGGAAAGGGCACTGCGATGGGGGTTTACTCCACCAGCCAGTTTCTAGGTGCGGCGCTGGGCGGCATCTTTGGCGGCTGGCTGCTGGAGCAGGGAGGACTGGGCGCGGTTTTCATCGGCTGTGCGCTGCTTTGCGCGATCTGGCTGATAATTGCTGCTACCATGCGCGAGCCCCCCTATGTCACCAGCCTGCGTCTGCCGCTGTCCAATGCGGCGCTTGGCGATGCCGGGCTGACCGCGCGCCTGCTGGCGGTGCCGGGCGTGGCGGACGTTGTGGTGGTGGCTGAGGAAGCCGCCCTGTACATCAAAATAGATACCGAACAACTGGACCGCGCGTCGCTCGAACGTCTGATCGAACCGACGCCGGCGTGCTGAACCTGGGAGAAGCGTCATGGCCCGTGGGGTTAACAAAGTCATTCTGATCGGCAACGTGGGCGGAGATCCGGAAACTCGCTACCTGCCCAACGGCAACGCGGTGACCAACATCACCCTGGCCACCAGCGACAGCTGGAAGGACAAGCAGACCGGCCAATTGCAGGAACGCACTGAATGGCACCGTGTGGTGCTGTTCGGCAAGGTCGCCGAGATCGCCGGCGAATATCTGCGCAAGGGTTCGCAGTGCTACATCGAAGGCCGTCTGCAGACCCGCAAGTGGCAGGATCAGCAGGGCCAGGACCGCTACACCACCGAAATCGTGGTGGACATGGGCGGCTCCATGCAGCTGCTCGGCGGCCGTGGCGGCAACGCCGAAGGCGGCGAGTACGCTCAGCGCCCGGCTCGTCCGCAGCGTGAGCCGCAGCAGCAGGCTCCGGCTGCGTCGCGTCCGGCTCCGCAGCAGGCACCGGCTCAACCGGCGCCCGATTACGACAGCTTCGATGACGACATCCCGTTCTGAGACGTACGTCGCACCCCGAAAAGCGCAGCCCCGGCTGCGCTTTTTGCTTTTTGGGTGACATCGCCTAGTGACGACCCGATGGCAAACCCGCAGAATGCCAAAGGTCATCGCCCGCAGCGCGCGCCGTTCAACCCGATTCCAATTTCCGGCCACCATGCAGTCATTCAGTCATTCTTCACATAGCGAGTCGATTCCATGCGCATGCGTCTGATGCTGCTCGGTGGCGGCAGCGCGTTGGGACAGTCTCTGATCGCCAAGGGCGCTGAAGAGGACATCGGTTTCCTCGCCCCGCGTCCGCCTGATGCTGCCTGGGATGCCGCCAGCCTGACCCAGCTGCTGGACGACACCCGTCCGGATGTCGTGGTCAATCTGGCCTTCTATTACGACTGGTTCCAGAACAGCAAGGTGGACGAGGCTCGGCTGGCCGCGCAGCAGGAAACCGTCGAGCGCCTGGCCGAGCTTTGCCAGTATCACGGCATCATCCTGCTGCAACCGTCCAGCTACCGGGTGTTCGATGGCGCGCGGGTAACCGCCTATGGCGAGGCGGACGAGCCGCAGCCGCTGGGTCCGCTGGGCCAGGCCCTGCTGGAGATGGAGCAGGTGGTGCGCGCGCTGTGTCCGCGCCATGTCATCCTGCGCACCGGCTGGATTCTCGACGACAGCCGTGATGGCGTGCTGGGCCGCTTCCTGCGTCGCCTGGAAACCGGTGACCCGCTGGAGCTGGCCGATGACCGGCGCGGCAATCCCTGTCCGGTAGACGATGTGGCTCGGGTGATCCTGGCGATCCTCAAGCAGCTCGACTGCGCCGCGCCGCTGTGGGGCACCTACCACTACGGCGCCCAGGAGGCCACCACCGTGCTGGCGCTGGGGCAGTGCATGGTCGCCGAGGCGCGTAACCTGCGCACGCTGCCGCCGGCCGAGATCATCGCGCTGGCACACGCGGCCTGTGCCGATGCATCCGTGGAACCCCAGCACGGGGTGCTGGCCTGCAAGAAGATCCTCAACACCTATGGCGTCAAGCCACGCGCCTGGCGCGCCGGACTGCCGGCCCTGCTGGACCGCTATTTCCGGCACGGGGCGAACTGAAAGGCCGGAGGCCCGGAGCCATTGCGGCTTCCTGTAGGGCCGGCTTTATGCCGGCCGGCCGAGCTTGTCCACGCGCCTGTGTAGCGTCCCCCCTTCCCCGGCCGGGGTAAACCCGGCCCTACACAATCTACAAACGAAAACGCCCCGCAGAGCGGGGCGTTCGTGTATGGCAATGGCTTAGAACTTGTAGCCTAGGCCGACCATGTAGACCATCGGGTCGACGTCGACATCGACGGTCACCTTGTCGCCCCAGTCATCAGCTACGGTTGCTTTGGTTGCGATATCGATATAGCGCACTTGCGCGTTGATCATCAGCTTGTCATTCAGCATGTAGTCGGCGCCGACTTGAAAAGCCAAGCCTACGGAGCTGTCCAGGCTCACGCTCTTAAAACCGTTGTTTTTCTGCCGGTCTTCCAATTTCTCATCAAAGAAAACCGTGTAATTCAGGCCAGCGCCGACATAGGGCTTGAAGGCTGAGTTGCCACCCAGCGGGTAATACACGGCACTCAAGGTCGGTGGCAGATGGGTCACTTCGGCAAAGGCACCATCAATGGTGCCGGCCGGAGCTCCCAAGGCCGCGTCGACGCCTTTAAGACCTACTGTATGGGTGAACGGGGTAGCGGCCAGCAGCTCGACGCCCAGTTTGTCGGTGACCATGTAGGCAAAGTTCAGACCCAGCTGGGTATTGCTATCCAGAGTTGCTCCGGTGCCAGGAATCGAGCCTGCATCGTCTTTCAGATTGCCGCTGTCCTCACGCGGATCAACCGTAACCGCACCCGCACGAACAATGATGTCCCCCGCCTGGTGGGCGTGGGCGAGCGGGGCAGCGATGGCCAGGGCCAGGGCGGAGGCAACGAATAGAGTCTTGCGCATGGGGAACTCCAGGGGTTTCGTGTTTAGTGATAACCATGTTGCACCTGGGGTTTTTCGCGATTCTTGATCTGGCTCAATAGTCCAAAGGTCGTGCCTGCGACAGCTTGTCCCTGCTGTCAATCTGCCTTAGAGGTCGCCTTCCTCGTAGGCATGGATCTTTTCCGCGCGGATACGGTAGCCGGCTTCGGCCAGCTCGCTGCTGATCGACTCCGTGTGCATCGTTCCCTCGATCCAGAAGGGCTGCCAGAGCTCCTGGATCGCCACGCCCAGCTCGCTGACCGCGTGCACGATCTGGTTGGAAGGCGGCGGCGGCACGTGGATGCAGGCGCCGTAGTAGGGCACCAGCAGGAATTCAATCACCCGGCCGCGTTCGGTCATATCCAGCGGCACGATGTAGCCGGGCAGACGCACTCGCTGGCCGTTCAGCGCCTGCACCACCGGCTGGCCGGTGGCCTGGGGCATGTTGGTGGTCGCTTCGGCCGTGCCCAGCAGCACGTCGCCCAGCTCGGCCAGGTTATGCATCGGTAGCTCCGGGGTTACCGGCGGCGGCGCGTCGGCTGGCACCAGATCGTCCCAGCTCAGCTCGCGCACTTGCGCGGCGTGCAGCGGCAGGGACACCACGAAGAGCAGGACAAGCAGGTGGCGCAGCATGGATAACCTCATAGGCGGATCGACAGACCATCGGCCAGCGACTGGCGATAGGCGCGCCAGGCCGGCAGGGCGCCCATCAGCAGGGCGGTGACGAAGATAGCGCCCAGCAGGCCCCATTCATAGGCACTCGGCGCGCTCAGCGGCAGATACAGGCCGAAATGGCTCTGCAACGGCGCCTGCGCCAGCAACAGGCCCAGGTAGAGCAGCATCAGGCCGAGCAGGATGCCGGCCAGCGCCAGGGCGCCGCCTTCGAGCACCAGCAGGCCGGCGATATGCCAGGGACGCGCGCCCACCGAGCGCAGGATGGCCATCTCGCGGCGCCGCTCGTTGAGGCTGGAGAGGATGGCGGTGAGCATGCCGACCAGGCCGATCAGCACCACGAACAGCGCGACCACGAACAGCGCCTGCTCGGCGACGCCCATCAGGCTCCACAGTTCCTGCAGGGCCACGCCGGGCAGGATCGCCAGCAGCGGTTCGCCGCCGTACTGGTTGATCTCCCGCTGCAGCGCGAAGGTGCTCACCCGGCTGTGCAGGCCGAGTAGCACGGCGGTGATCTGCTTGGGCTGCAGGTCGAACTGGCGCGCCTGCTCGGCGCTGACGCGCCCGGCGCCGCGCGCCGGCATGCCGTTCCGCCAGTCCACATGCAGAGCTTCGATGCCTTGCAGCGGCACGTGCAGGGTGCGGTCCACCGGCGTACCGGTGCGCTTGAGAATGCCGACGATGCGAAACGGCTTGTCGTCATGGTGGGTGAGGCTCACCCGGGCCACGCCGTGGGCCAGCACGATCTCCTGCTCCAGCCGGTAACCGAGGCCGGCGGCCACTTCCGCGCCCAGTACCACCTCGAAGGGCTCGCTGCCGAATGGGCGCCCTTCGGCCAGTTGCAGCAGTTGCTGCCGGCCGTGACGGAAGTGCTCGAAATAGGCCTCGCTGGTGCCCAGCACCCGGAAGCCCCGGTGCGAATCGCCCAGCGACAGGGGAATCGCCCACTTCACGCGGGGATGCCCGGCAAAGCGCTGGTAGCTTTCCCAGCGGATGTTGTTGGTGGCGTTGCCGATGCGGAACACGGAATAGAGCAGCAGGTTCACCGAGCCGGAACGCGCGCCGACAATCAGGTCGGTGCCGCTGACGGTGCTCGCGAAACTGTTGCGTACTTCGCTGCGGGTACGTTCGACGGCCAGCAGCAGGCAGACCGACAGGCCGATGGCGAAGACGGTCAACAGGACGGTGAAACGGCGATTGGCCAGGCTGGCCAGGGCCAGGCGAAGCAGAGGCATATCAGACTCCCGGGCGCGATGCGGCGTGGTTCAGCTCCGTCAGCGACAGGGCGCGGTCGAACAGCGGCGCGAGGCTCTGGTCATGGCTGACGAACAGCAGGCTGGCGCCCGCCGCCCGGCATTCGGTAAACAGCAGCCGTAAAAAGGCCTCGCGGCTGTCCGTATCGAGTGCGGATGTCGGCTCGTCGGCAATCACCAGCTCGGGCTGGCCGATCAACGCCCGCGCGGCGGCGACCCGCTGCTGCTGGCCTATGGATAATGCCGACGCCGGCTGCGCGCGCAGTTCGGCGGGCAGACCCAGATCGCCCAGCAGGCGTTCGACTGCCGCCGCGACGCTGCCATGCCGCTCGCCGGCGCGGCGCTGGCGCAGGCGCGAGAAGCGACAGGGCAGCGCGACGTTCTCGGCCACCGAGAGAAAGGGCAGCAGGTTGAACTGCTGAAAGATGTAGCCGGTATGGTCGACCCGGAAGCGATCCCGGGCCGCAGCACCGAGGCTGGCGAGATCCTGGCCGAGCAGGCGCACCTGGCCGCGTCCCGGCACCTGTACGCCGCCGAGCAGGCCGAGCAGGGTGGTCTTGCCGCTACCGGATGGCCCGCGCAGGAACAGGCTTTCGCCGCGCTGTAACTGGAAGGCCGGAATATCCAGCAGCTCCGCCTGGCCGGGCCAGGCGAAACCGAGCTGGACAATTTCGAGCAGGGAATCGGTGGTCACGTTCAAAACTGCAGTACAGGCTTGCGCGCGTTCAGGGTCTGGCCTTTCTGTCCACGCGGGCCGATCAGTTGGACGTCCAGTTCATGCAGTCCCGGGTACTGGCGGAACAGCTGGCGCAGGTCAATCGAGTGCAGGGCCTGTGGCTTGGTGCAGGTGAATTGGTAATAGGCATGGATGTCGTGGTGATTGTCGGCGGACGCGACCTCGGAGGTGTCGTCATGCAGGGCCAGATGATCTTCGTCACCGGCGGCCACGCCGAACAGCTCGCTGCTCACCGCCTCGCGTTCCAGCGCGCAACCGGCCTCGACGGGCAGGGCAAACACCTTTTCCGGCTGGGTGAGGAAATCTCGTACGGCGTTCAGGCGGGCCTGTTCTCGGGCATTGACGGGAGCGCGCTCGAAGCCCGCCAGGTTGATGGCCGGACTGTGCAGCTGCAGTTCCAGCTGCTTGCCCTCCAGCGCGACATCCAGTCCGGCCTCGCCGTGGACATGGGCGTCCAGGCTGTTGTTGGCGTGCTCATGATCATGAGTCTGCGCCTGGGCAAAACCGGGCAGCAGCAGGGCGACAGAAAGCAGAAGGTAATGCATGAAACCTCCTCAAGAGTTGGCGAAATATCGGGCGCGGATTGTAATTGTTACTTTATAACCAAATTCCCAAGGGGCGTGCCACCACAAGCTGTTTAGCCTTTGTGGAAGTGCTACATACGCGGCGCTCTGACAAGCCTCAATACAGCGCCTGATACAGGCGGCGACGGTACTGGGTGACCAGTGGGTGATCGTTGCCCAGCAGGTCGAAGACCTGCAGCAGCGTCTTGTGCGGCAGCCCATCGGCGTAATGCCGGTTGCGCATGAACAGCGCCAGCAAACCGTCGAGCGCGGCCTCGTATTGCTGGCGTGCCAGTTGCTGAATGGCCAGTTGATAGGCCGCCTCGTCATCGTTGGCATCCCGGGCGAGGCGTGACTTGAGTAGCGCCATCTCCGGCAAGTCAGCCGCCTGGCGCAGGAAGGTGAGTTGGGCGCGGGCACCGGCCAGCGCCTGCTTGTGTTCGTCGCCGGCGGGCACGCTGTTGAGCACCGTCTCGGCTTCGCCCAGCTCGCCGCGCTCGGCCAGACAGCGGGCGTAGAGAATCAGCGCCGGAGCGTTCTGGTTGTCCTCGGTGAGCAACTGGATGAGCAGCGCTTCCGCTTCGCCGATGCGGCCCTCGGCGAAGGCCGCGCGGGCGCTGTCCAGCAGGTCGGCTTCCGGCGCGGCGGGCGGCTGCACGTGGGGTTCGAGCATGGCGCGAATGGCCGATTCCGGCTGGGCGCCGGCAAAGCCATCCACCGGCTGACCGTCCTTGAACAGCACCACGGTGGGCAGGCTGCGGATGCCCAGTTGCGTCACCACGCCCTGCTCGAAATCGCAGTTCACCTTGGCCAGCAGCAGCTCACCCTGATACTCCTCGGCGATCTTCGCCAGCACCGGCATCAGCGCCTTGCAGGGCGCACACCACTCAGCCCAGAAATCCACCAGCACGGGTTTTTGAAAGGAATTCTCGATCACCAGCTGCTCGAAGCTGGCGTCGGTGACATCGAAGACGTATGGAGTTGCGCTCATCGGGCTTTCTCAAAGGAAACGGGCAATGCAGAGATGGTAAGACGGGTTGGCGCTGGCGGAAAGTCGGGTGTGTTCCGATGAGCGGATAGGCAGGATCGCCAATCCGGCGCGTTTATTGCCTCTCGCGTGGCACCTTGACAAAAACTGGCGCTTCGCTTCTAGGCGCTGCCGGGGAATAAAGGCAAAATAACATCGCCTGCCGAACGGAGTCTGCCAACACCGGGGTAGGGATCATCAACGGGGGAGGAAAAACTATGTTTCGTAAACTAGTGCTGGCTTCGGCCATCGCGCTGACGGCGGTGCCTGCGCAGGCGGCTTTGTTTGAAGTAAATCTGACGAACCAGGCCACAGGACAGACTTTTTCGTTCGCCTTTAACCAGGCCGAAGACGCCATCGATGTGGTGGATATCGATTTTATCCAGCAGCAATGGAGTGGCTTCGGGCAGACCGCAACCATGGATACTGCCATCGCCAATATCACTTATCGCGGCGTACCTCTGCAGCTGCAATACAGCACCGATATGTATGGTAACGAGGCTGTTACCCTTAAAAGTGATGCGCTGAGCATCAACAAGACCTTCAACGGTTATGATCCTTTGGAGGATCTCAAAGACTATCTGATCATGGTTAACGAGGATGGCCGGGAAATCCTCACCGAGATCAACCGAGCCGCCGTGCGCGAAACCGGCTTCGACCCGGTTGCGGGTAACCCCAACAGCCTGATGGCCACCATGGTCGGCACCATTCATGGCCTGACCAATACTTCGATCACCGGCACCAACCAGCAGGACATCGATAACCAGTGGGACCTGGGTATCCGCTACGGCTCGCAGACCGTGGCCGGCAACGAGATCACCAGCATTCACCTGCCGCTGGCCTACACCTTCAAGCTTGACTGGTTCCCTGGCCATCGTCTGCAGTTCCGCATGCCGATCAGCCACAGCGAGATCAACAAGGAAACCAATAACTACAGCCTGCAGCTGGGCTTTGGCTGGACCATTCCGCTTATTGAAGGCCTGGAAACCACCCCGGCCATCGACTACGGCATCGCCGGCTCCGGCGAGCTGCTGACCGCCGGCGTGCTGCGCGCCCTGTCGCTGACCACCCGCTTCGACTTCTCGCTGCTGGGCCAGAACTTCACGCTGACCAACAGCCTGGCCAAGATCGACAGCGTGCGCTTCGAGTACGACGACGAGGATGACGAAACCGGTATCACCGACACCTATGTCATCGACTACGACCTGAGCAACAAGGCCATGACCAATGGCGTGGCCTGGCATGTTGCCCTGCCGTGGAAGCTGGCGACCCAGGTGTATCTGCGCGACACCCGCTTCTACGGCGACGCGCTGTACTCGGAGCAAAACAACGAGCTGGGCGTGAACTTCGGCTGGTCGGCTTCCACCGACACCAATACCCAGTTCTTCGTCGGTGCCAGCTATCAGCGTCACGACAAGAGCGAGTTTGACGGTGCCCGCCTGAACGTCGGTCTGACCTTCTAAGCCGAACTCGCGCTGTACGAAAACGTCCCGCTCAATGCGGGGCGTTTTCGTTGCGCTGGGCGAGGTACAGATTCACATGCCGGAACTCCGCCGGCTCCGCCAGATCCGGCCAGGTGCAGGCGTCTTGCTGACCGAGGTGGCGGTACAGCGGATGCCGGAAGTTTTTCACCCGCGAGTCGGCCACCAGTGCCTCCCGCCCACGGTTGAGAAAGGCATCCAGCAGCGGCAGGTTGGCGCGGTCGTAGAGCACGTCGGCGACGATGATCAGGTCGTAGCGGTCGGCCTCGGCGAAGAAGTCCGCCGAATAACCCAGGGTCACGCCGTTGAGCACCGCGTTGGCGCGGCAGGCCTCCAGCGCCAGCGGATCCAGGTCGCAGGCCACCACCTCGGCGGCGCCGGCTTTTGCGGCGGCAATCGCCGCCACGCCCGAGCCGGCGCCGAAGTCCAGAACGCGCTTGCCGCGTACCCACTCCGGGCGCTCGGCCAGCCAGCGCGCCAGCACCAGACCGCTGGCCCAGCAGAAGCACCAATAGGGCGGCTCCTCGAGAATGCACCGGGTTTCCTCGGGGCTGAAGGCGCGCTCCATGTTGGCCGGGTCGATCAGCCACAGGGATACGTCCGTGCCGGGCAGCGGCGTGGCGATCAGGCGGGCATCCCCCAGCAGGGAATCGAGGGCGGTTTGCAGGGAGGCGGGCGGCAACATGGCAACAGCGCTCGGTGGCAAAAAGGCGCGCCTGTATAGCGCAAACCGGCGCAATTTGTCTCGCTCGGGCTATCGAGTACCATGGCCGCACTTTCAAGCCATACGGGCGCATCCCATGCATTGTCCCTTCTGTAGTGCCCACGACACCAAGGTCATCGACTCGCGCCTGGTCGCCGAGGGCGACCAGGTCCGTCGCCGGCGCGAATGCCTGGCGTGCGGTGACCGTTTCACCACCTTCGAGACCGCTGAGCTGGTGCTGCCGCGACTGATCAAGCAGGACGGCAGCCGGCAGCCGTTCGATGAGGACAAGCTGCGCGCCGGTATGCAGCGGGCGCTGGAAAAGCGTCCGGTCAGCGTCGAGCGCCTCGAAGCCTCCATCGCCCATATCAAGCATCAGCTGCGCGCCACCGGCGAGCGCGAGGTCAAATCGCTGGTAGTCGGCGAGCTGGTGATGGACGAGCTGCGCAAACTCGACGAGATCGCCTACATCCGCTTCGCCTCGGTGTATCGCCGCTTCCAGGACCTCAATGAATTCCGTGAGGAAATAGAGCGCCTGTCCCGTGAGCCAGCCCGCTCATGAGTGATCAGCTGTATATGACGCGCGCCCTCGAGTTGGCGCATCAGGGGCTGTACTCCACCCACCCCAATCCACGGGTCGGCTGCGTCATCGTGCGTGACGGCCAGATCGTTGGTGAAGGCTGGCACGTGCGTGCCGGCGAACCGCACGCCGAGGTGCATGCCCTGCGTCAGGCGGGCGAGCGGGCGCGTGGCGCCACCGCTTATGTGACGCTGGAGCCGTGCAGCCATTTTGGCCGCACGCCGCCCTGTGCCGAAGCGCTGGTCAAGGCCGGTGTCGCCCGGGTGGTGGCCGCCATGCAGGATCCCAATCTGCAGGTGGCGGGGCGGGGTCTGGAGCGGCTGCGCAGCGTCGGCATCGAGGTCAGCTCCGGTGTGCTGGAAGCCGAGGCGCGCGAGCTGAATGTCGGCTTTATCAAGCGCATGGAAACCGGTTTTCCCTATGTGCGGGTGAAACTGGCCATGAGCCTGGACGGCCGCACCGCCATGGCCAGTGGCGAAAGCCAGTGGATCACCGGGCCGGCGGCGCGCGCCGCCGTGCAGCGCCTGCGTGCGCGCTCCAGCGTGGTGATCACCGGTGCCGATACCGTGCTCATGGACGCTGCGCGGCTGACCGTGCGTGGCGAGGAGCTGGGCGTGTCGCCCGAACAGGCGGCGCTGGCGCTGGGCCGTCCGCCGCTGCGCGTGCTGGTGGACGGTCGGGGCCGGGTACCGCTGTCGGCGCCGTTCTTCCAGGCCGGCCCGGCGCTGGTGGTGACCGCGCTGAATACCCCGGTGGATTACCCCGCCGCCGGGCATGAGTGCCTGGCCTTGCCGGGCGACGGCGAACGGGTGGATCTGGCCGCGCTGCTGCGCAGCCTGGCCGAGCGCGGCGCCAACGAGGTGCTGGTCGAGGCCGGCCCGCGTCTGGCCGGGGCCTTCGCACGATTGGGATTGGTGGACGAATACCAGATCTTCATGGCCGGCAAGTTTCTCGGCTCCAGCGCGCGGCCGTTGCTGGACTGGCCGCTGGAATATATGGCTGAGGCGCCCGAGCTGCGCATCCGCGAAGTGCGCGCGGTGGGTGACGATTGGCGGATCATCGCCGTGCCCGCACGCTGAACACCCGCACGGAGCGCAGGCCTGCGTAGGGCGGTCAGCGCTTTTCTGGCCGCCGCCAGCGATGAGCACCCAACCGTGAATGGTGGCCAACGCTATGCGTTGACCACCCTTCGACCCCGAATTGGCGCTTGCGCGGTAGGGAGCAAGACGGTATCTACGGAT
>DATJDB010000026.1:0-3458 GCA_035497635.1 Pseudomonas sp.
GTTATCGATTTCCACGTTGCGGTCCTCGCCCAGGCCCAGACCCAGGCGGGCCTCGGCAGCCAGATTCGGATGCAGGATTGCGCCGACGTGCCCGCCCAGGCCCAGCACGGTGGGGTCGTTGAACAGCGAACCGTTGACGCCGATGTACAGGTTGTCGCGGGCGGAGGCGAGCATGTCATCCGCCGGGGCGGCGTGGGCGAAGGTGCTCAGGCCGAAAACCAGGGCGGCCAGCGTGTGTTGAAGTTTCATGTCTTTCCTTGCCGAGTGGGGAGATGAAGAGGGCTGCGGGCAGCCTGCGCGGGTGTAGGTCAGATATGGCCCGGTGCCATGTCTGGTCGGGGCGGAATCTTATGGGTAACCCCGGCAGAGTCAATGCCGTCTTGGCGACCTGGGTCGAGCCGAGCGGATAATGGGATACCCTTGGCGCAATCCATTACAGGAGTCCGGAATGTCTGCCCTGCCTTCCCTCGCCTTCGCCGGTATCGGCCTGATGGGCCTGCCGATGTGTCGCCGCCTGCTGGCGGCCGGTTTTCCGCTCACCGTCTGGAACCGCTCCGCGGAAAAGTGTGCGCCGCTGGTGGCGAACGGTGCGCGCATCGCAGCCTGCCCGGCCGAGCTGAGCGGTACCGATATCGTCATGCTCTGCCTGGCCGACACCGCCGCCGTGCGCGAGGTGGTGTTCGGCGCCGGTGGCATCGTCGAGCGTGCGCGGCCCGGCCAGTTGCTGGTGGATTTTTCCAGCGCGGAACCGGCCGCCACCCGCGACATGGCCGCCGAGCTGGAGGCGCGCACCGGCATGCGCTGGGTGGATGCGCCAGTCTCCGGCGGCACGCCCGGGGCAGGGGCGGGCACCCTGGCGATCATGGCCGGCGGCCAGGAGTCCGATATCGAGCGCATTCGCCCGGTGCTGGCGCACCTGGGCCAGCGGCTGACGCGCATGGGTGAGGTCGGCGCCGGGCAGGTGACCAAGGTGTGCAACCAGATGATCGTCGCCTGCAATGCGCTGGTGATCGCCGAAGTGGTGGCGCTGGCGGAACAGGCCGGGGTGGATGCCGCGCTGATCGCCCCGGCGCTGGCCGGCGGCTTCGCCGATTCCAAACCGCTGCAGATTCTTGCCCCGCAGATGGCCGAAAGCTGCTTCGAACCGGTCAAGTGGCACGTGCGCACGCTGCTCAAGGACCTGGACACCGCCGTGCGCTTGTCCCGTGAGCAGGGCAGCGCCACGCCCATGAGCGGCCTGGCCGCGCAGCTGATGCGCCTGCACGCCAGCCAGGGTCATGCGGAACACGATCCGGCCACTCTGGTGCTGCAATACCGGGAGACCCAGGCATGAGACTCGCCGCCAACCTGTCGCTGCTGTTCACCGAGCGTCCGCTGAGCGAGCGGCCGCGCGCCGCCTGCGCCGCCGGTTTCGAGGGTGTGGAGATCCAGTTTCCCTACGAGCTGCCAGCCGTGCGCCTGAAGGAGGAGCTGGAGCGCCTGGCCCTGCCGCTGGTGTTGATCAATTTGCCGGCCGGCGACCTGATGCAGGGCGGCGACGGCCTGGCCTGCGTGCCGGCACGCCAGGCCGACTTCGATCAGGCGCTGCAGGAGGCGCTGAGCTATGCGGCCATGACCCGCCCGCAGGCGGTCAATGTGCTGGCCGGTCGCCTGCCGGCCGGGGTGGCCCGCGAAGACGCCCTGGCCACCCTGGCCGCCAACCTGCGCACCACCGCCGAGGCGTTCCAGCTGCTGGGCATCCGGGTGTACTGCGAAGCCATCAACCCGCTGGATATGCCGGGCTTTCTGGCCAACACCCCCGAGGATCTGCTCGGCCTGCTGGATGCTGTGGGGCATCCGAATCTGTTCGCCCAGCTCGACCTCTACCACATGGCCCGGCAGGGGCTGGATGTGCCGTCCTGTATTCGAGCGCTGGCCGGGCGCATCGGCCATGTGCAGTTCGCCGACTGCCCGGGACGCGGCGCACCGGGGAGCGGGGAGCTGGATTTTCCCGCCGCGCTGCGCGCCCTGCGCGAGGCCGGCTACGACGGCTGGCTGGCCGCCGAATACCGTCCGGACGCGGCCGGCACCGAGGCCGGGCTGGGCTGGCTGGCCGACTGGCGGGCAAAGCCCTTGTAGGGCCGGGTTGATCCCGGCCGACATTGGTGCGGCAGGCATTCGATGGTGGGGCGATACTCCGCTGGCCGGCGTAAAGCCGGCCCTACAGGGTGTCTTCAGCGCTGAGCAATCCGGCGGCCTTTGTAGGGCCGGGTTTATCCCGGCCAACATTGCCGCGACGGGCGTTCGATGGCGGGGCGATACTCCGCTGGCCGGCGTAAAGCCGGCCCTACAGGGTGTCTTCATATCGTCGCAGCGCTGGGCAAACGGCGGTTTTGTAGGGCCGGGTTCGATGGCGACATTGAGCAATACTGCGTGCTGCCTTCTAGAGTGACTCTTCGAAGCCACCGCAGGAGCCCGCCGACCATGCCGCCCACCGCCGTCCAAGCCCCCAACGCCTGGCGTGTGCTGTTCCTGCTGTTCCTCGCCAACCTGTTTAACTTCTTCGATCGCACCATCCCGGCCATCGTCAGCGAGCCGGTGCGTCGCGAATGGAACCTCAGCGATCTGCAGATCGGCCTGTTCGGCACTGCCTTTACGCTGATCTACGCGCTGGCCGGCATTCCCCTCGGCCGGCTCGCCGATTCCGCCTCGCGGGCGCGCATCATGGGCTGGGGGCTGACGCTGTGGAGCGGCCTGACTGCCCTCAATGGCCTGGCCTGGAACTTCTGGAGCTTCCTGCTGATGCGCATGGGCGTGGGCATTGGCGAGGCCAGCTACGCGCCGGCGGCCAACTCGCTGATCGGCGACCTGTTTCCCGCCGATCGCCGGGCACGGGCCATGGGTCTGTTCATGCTCGGTCTGCCGCTGGGGCTGACCCTGGCGTTCTTCACCGTCGGCGCCATGGTGGAGGCCTTCGGCAGCTGGCGGGCGCCGTTCTTCCTGGCCGCCGTGCCGGGCCTGCTGCTGGCGCTGTTCCTGTTCTTCATCCGCGAGCCGGCGCGGGGCGCGGCGGAGGGGCGGGTGATGGCGGCGCAGCCGGTGGAACGGCCGCTGCGCCGGTTGCTGGCCATCCCCACCTTCGGCTGGCTGATCCTGGCCGGGCTGGCGTTCAACTTCGCGGTGTACGCCTGCAACCTGTTCATGGTGCCGCTGCTGATGCGCTACTTCGCCCTGACGCTGAACCAGGCGGCACTGTCCACCGGGCTGATCGTCGGGGTATCCGGCCTGATCGGCCTCACCGCCGGCGGCTGGCTGGCCGACCGCACCCACCAGCAATGGCCGCGCGGACGGCTGCTGTTCGGCGCGCTGAGCCTGTTGCTGGCCACGTTGTTCACCGGCGTGCCGCTGCTGGCCGGGCGGATCGAGGCGGCGTGGTTCGTCGGGCTGTTCAGCGTCGGCTGGCTGTGTTCCTACTGCTT
>DATJDB010000027.1:0-27789 GCA_035497635.1 Pseudomonas sp.
ACCGTCGGTGGCGGTACCTTCAATGTACTCAAACGCAACGCAGAGGAGATCGCCCGGCGCGCCGGGTGCACCATTGACGTTGTCCAGATTGCCGCCCGTGACACCAACCCGAAGTGCGACACCACCGGTACCCCCATTACCGCCGACGTCTTCGAACTGGTGACCAACCCCGAGATCGACGTCATCGTCGAACTGATCGGCGGCTACACCATCGCCAAGGAACTGGTGCTCAAGGCCATTGAGCACGGCAAGCACGTGGTCACCGCCAACAAGGCGCTGATCACCGTGCACGGCAACGAGATCTTCGCCCGTGCCCGCGAGAAGGGCGTGATCGTCGCCTACGAGGCCGCGGTGGCCGGCGGCATTCCGGTGATCAAGGCCATCCGCGAGGGCCTGTCCGCCAACCGCATCAACTGGCTGGCCGGCATCATCAACGGCACCGGCAACTTCATCCTCACCGAAATGCGCGAGAAGGGCCGTGCCTTCGAGGACGTGCTCAAGGAAGCCCAGGCGCTGGGCTACGCCGAAGCCGATCCGACCTTCGACGTGGAAGGCATCGACGCCGCCCACAAGCTGACCATCCTGGCGTCCATCGCCTTCGGCATCCCGCTGCAGTTCGACAAGGCCTACACCGAAGGCATCACCAAGCTGACCACCGCCGACGTGAACTACGCCGAGGCGCTGGGCTACCGCATCAAGCACCTGGGAGTGGCGCGCCGCACCGAGGCCGGTGTTGAGCTGCGCGTGCACCCGACCCTAATCCCCGCCGATCGCCTGATCGCCAACGTCAACGGCGTGATGAACGCGGTGATGGTCAACGGCGACGCCGTGGGCAGCACGCTGTACTACGGCGCCGGTGCCGGCATGGAGCCGACCGCCTCCGCCGTGGTGGCCGATCTGGTCGACGTGGCCCGCGCGCTGTCCACTGACCCGGAAGGTCGTGTGCCGGCGCTGGGCTTCCAGGCCGAGGCCCTGTCCGATCTGCCGATCCTGCCCATCAGCGCATGCGAAAGCGCCTACTACCTGCGCATCCATGCCCAGGATCGTCCGGGCGTGCTGGCCAAGGTCGCCACCATTCTCTCGGCGCGCGGCATCAATATAGAGTCGATCATGCAGAAGGAAGCCGAGGAGCAGGACGGCCTGGTGCCGATGATCCTCGTCACCCACCGCGTGCTGGAACGCAGCATCGACGACGCCATCGCCGCCCTGGAAGCCCTGGACGACATCAGCGGCAGCGTCGTGCGTATCCGCGTAGAACAGCTCAACTAATGATCAGGGCCCGGGGCATTGGCGCCGGGCTCGCAGTGAAGGTTTGATGACATGCGCTATATCAGTACCCGTGGCCAGGCGCCGGCCCTGAATTTCGAAGACGTGCTGCTCGCCGGCCTGGCCAGCGACGGCGGTCTGTACGTACCGGAAAACCTGCCGCGCTTCACCGTCGAGGAAATCGCCTCCTGGGCCGGCCTGCCGTACCACGAGCTGGCCTTCCGAGTGATGCGCCCGTTCGTTGCCGGCAGCATCCCGGACGCCGACTTCAAGAAGATCCTCGAAGAGACTTACGCTGTGTTCGCCCACAGCGCCGTGGCGCCGCTACGTCAGCTGGACGGCAACGAGTGGGTGCTCGAGCTCTTCCACGGTCCAACCCTGGCCTTCAAGGACTTCGCCCTGCAACTGCTGGGTCGCCTGCTGGACTACGTGCTGGCCAAGCGCAACGAGCGCGTGGTGATCATCGGCGCCACCTCCGGCGACACCGGCTCGGCGGCCATCGAAGGCTGCAAGGCCTGCGAGAACGTCGACATCTTCATCCTGCACCCGCACAACCGAGTGTCCGAAGTACAGCGTCGCCAGATGACCACCATCAAGGGCGACAACATCCACAACATCGCCATTGATGGCAACTTCGACGACTGCCAGGAGATGGTCAAGGCCAGCTTCGCCGACCAGGGCTTCCTCAAGGGCACCCGTCTGGTGGCGGTCAACTCGATCAACTGGGCGCGGATCATGGCCCAGATCGTTTACTACTTTCACGCCGGTATCCAGCTTGGCGCGCCGGCCCGTTCGGTGGCCTTCTCGGTGCCGACCGGCAACTTTGGCGATATCTTCGCCGGCTACCTGGCGCGCAACATGGGCCTGCCGATCAGCCAGCTCGTTGTGGCCACCAACCGTAACGACATCCTGCACCGCTTCATGAGCGGCAATCAGTATGTGAAGGACACCCTGCACCCGACCCTGTCGCCGTCGATGGACATCATGGTGTCCTCGAACTTCGAGCGCCTGCTGTTCGACCTGCACGGCCGCAACGGCGCCGCCATCGCCGGGCTGATGGATACCTTCAAGCAGGGTGGCGGTTTCAGCGTGGATGCCGATCGCTGGAGCGAAGCCCGCAAGCTGTTCGACTCGCTGGCCGTGAATGACGAGCAGACCTGCGAAACCATCGCCCAGGTCTACCGGGAATCCGGCGAGCTGCTCGACCCGCACACCGCCATCGGCGTGCGCGCTGCCCGTGAATGCTGCCGCAGCCTGGCCACGCCCATGGTCACGCTGGGCACCGCCCACCCGGTCAAGTTCCCGGATGCCGTGGTCAAGGCCGGTGTCGGCGAAGCTCCGGCGCTGCCGGCGCACCTGACTGATCTGTTCGAGCGCGAGGAGCGCCTGAACGTGCTGCCCAACGACCTCAAGGCCGTACAGCAGTTCGTCAGCCAGCACGGTAATCGCGGCAAGCCGCTGTAAGCGCATAGCGTAGGGCTGTCAGCGTATTTCTGGCCGCCAGGGTGCCAGCGCCTTGCGTCGATCACCCTCCGTAGCTGCAATGAAAAAGCCCGCACCGTTACTGGTTGCGGGCTTTTTCGTTTGAGCGGTCTGGGGTGCTTGTCGCGGCTGAGCCGCTCCTGCAGAAAACGGGATCGCGCGGAAGCTGTAGGAGATACTTCAGTCGCGAGCTCTTTTGGGGGCTGCACGAAACTAACCCGCCCTACCTGAGCATCTCTTCCAGCAGCCGCTTCTCGTTGCGCAAGTCCTGCTGCCGCGCCTCGATCCGCGCAGTCAGCGGGAAGTTGCCGATCACCCGGCGCTTGGCGTAGTCCAGTTGCGTGAGCGCCTGGCCATAGTCGCCCACCAGAGCAAAGAATTCGGCGCGTGCCTGATGCACGCCGATGATGTTGCCGGACAAGCCGCGCACCTCGGCCACCTGATACCAGACATCCGGGTCCTTGGCGCGCTCGCGCAGCAGGCGGTCGAGAATGACTTCGGCCTCCGCCGGGCGCGACTGGGCGAGCAGCAGCTCGACCTGCATCTGCAGCAGCGGGTAATTGCCGGGATGCGCCTTGAGCAATCGTTCCAGTCGCTGATCGGCCTGGGCATAGCGCTGCGCATCCATATCCAGTTCGATGCGTGTCAGGTTGTAAACGATGTCGTCCGGGCTCCTGTCAAGCAGCGGCTGGAGAATGCGTCCGGCTTCATCCAGTTGCCCGGCACGGCGCAGACTGATGGCCAGACCGTAGCGGGCGGCGTCATTGCTCGGGCTTTCTTCCAATTGCGCGCGGAAGCGCTTGGTCGCCAGCCCCGGTGTGCTTTCGAACTGCAACTGAGTGCGAGCGCGCATTAATTGATAGGCCAGGCTGTCAATCCGACCGCCGGGTGGTGTCTGCTCGGCACGGTTGCGGCTGTCGGCGACCCGCGATTCGGACAGCGGGTGGGTGAGCAGGAATTCCGGCGGCTTGGCATCGAAGCGAAACTGGCGCGCCAGTCGCTCGAACATGCTGGGCATGCCGCGCGGGTCGTAGCCGGCATTGCGTAGATTGCTCAGGCCGATGCGGTCGGCTTCCTGCTCGTTCTGCCGTGAAAAGCTGCGCTGGCTCTGAATGGCTGCTGCCTGCCCGGAAGCAATGGCGGCGATGGCCGCATCGCCCGCGCCGGCTGCAGCGGCAATCACGCCAGCGAGCATGGCGGCCATCAGCGGTAGCTGCATGCGCTGCTGTGCTTCCAGACCACGCGCGTAATGGCGCTGGGACAGGTGGGCGAGTTCGTGGGCCAGTACCGAGGCAAATTCGGCTTCGGTCTGAGCATTCAGGAACAGCCCGCCGTTTACGCCGATGATCCCGCCTGGCACGGCGAAGGCGTTGAGCTGCGGACTATCGAGAATCACGAATTCCAGGCGCCGGTCATGCAGCTGGCTGGTCTCGGCCAGGCGATAGACGTGGCGTTCGACGAAGTCCTTCAGCAACGGATCGGAAAGTTGTGAAACCTGTCCGCGCAGCATGCTCAGCCAGGCGCGGCCCAGTTGATATTCCTGTTCGGGCGCGACGATGGCCGAGCTGGCATCGCCCAGCGAGGGCAGATCATTGGCCTGTGCTACCGGACCCAGGGCCAGGCAGACGGCAAGCAGCAACAGGGTAGGGCGCGGGGCGGTCATGCGGGCACTCGCTTGAATCGAGGGGCTAACTGTAGCCTTGCCCCGGCGTTGCTGGCCAGCGGTGGCGGGGCTTGGGTATCCTCGCCCGCTCACTGTGTAGAGGTGCGACATGACTGACCAAGGGCAGGCCCCGGCCTGCGATGCGGAACTGGACGCCAGCGGATTGAACTGCCCGCTGCCGTTGCTCAAGGCCAAGCTGGAACTCAATCGCCTGCCGAGCGGCGCGGTGCTCAAGGTCACCGCCACCGATGCCGGTTCACAGCGGGATTTCCGGGCCTTCTCGCGGCTGGCCGGGCATGAGCTGTTGCGTGAGGAAGAGGAGGCAGGGATTTTCCGCTACTGGTTGCGCAAGGGCTAATGGCGCTGTGAAGTGGCGGCCAGAAAAACGCCGACCGGCTGTAGGGCCGGCTTTATGCCGGCCGGCGAAGCTGAACTCGGCTCCGACGCATCACCGATCCCGGGCGGCCGGGATAAACCCGGCCCCACAGGTTTGCACGGGGCCTCAGCGCCCTTCGTTGAGCGCGCGGGCCGCTTCCAACACTGTGTCCACATGGCCAGGCACCTTCACGCCGCGCCATTCCTTGCGCAGCACCCCGTCCTGGCCGATCAGGAAGGTGCTGCGGTCCACGCCCATATATTCCTTTCCATACAACTTCTTCAGCTTGATCACCTCGAACAGCTGACACAGCTGTTCATCCTTGTCGGAGATCAGGTCGAAGGGGAAGCACTGCTTGGTCTTGAAGTTCTCATGGGATTTCAGGCCGTCGCGGGACACGCCGAACACCAGGGTGTTGGCGGCCAGAAAGTCATCGTGACGGTCGCGAAAGCCCTGGCCCTCGGTAGTGCAGCCGGGGGTGCTGTCCTTGGGATAGAAGTACAGCACCACCTGGCGGCCCTTCAGCGCGCTCAACTGAACGGACTGGCCGCTGGTGGCCTGGGCCTGGAAGTCGGCGACCGGCTGGTCGAGGCTGACAGTCATGGTGGCTCCTTACTGGTTGCTCGGGCGCCAGGGCTCGATCAGTGCGTCGAGGTTCAGGGCATCGGCGAAGTCGAGGAACTGATCGCGCAGCCAACTGATCTGCGTGCCCGGCGGCAGGGTCACGTTGAAGGTGGCGTTGAGCATGGTGCCGCCGGTGTGCGGTGCCTGGTAGGTATCGCAGGCCAGGCTCTCCAGTTCGATACGGTGATCGGTGAAAAACTGGCACAGCTCGCCCAGGATGTCCGGGCGGTAGGCGGCGCTTACATAGGCGACATACGGCAGCGCCTGCGGTCGGGTTTCCAACGGCACGCTGCGCACCACGTTGACGGTGAACTCGTGGCGCTTGGCCAGCTGCGGCAGAAGACCTTCCAGGCGAGCCAGGGCATCCCAGCTGCCGCCGACTTCCAGCGTCAGCGCGCTACACTCGCCATGCCGGCTGAGCTGCGAGGAGTTCACCGCGCAGCGGCTTTCCTGACAGGCCCGGTACAGCGTGCTGGTCAGCGTCATGGGACTGTTGCCGAGGGCGCTAATTACCAGGAATTGTTCACGAACGGACGGGGTGGACATGGGGCTTCCTAACGCAGATGAAGATAACGCCAAAGGCGTCGAAACGAGGGCGGAAGGGTAGCGAAAAGCGCCGCCTAAAGGAATGGCAGAGCCTGGGAACTTCGCTTGTGCGAGGCCGGGGCCGACAGTACCATTGGCCCTCTCTTTTCTGGCAGGGGTGGTGGTAGATGATTTCGGGCAGCATGGTGGCGCTGGTCACTCCCATGGATGCGCAAGGCGCACTGGATTGGGACAGCCTGAGCAAACTGGTGGACTTCCACCTTCAGGAAGGCACCCACGCCATCGTTGCGGTCGGTACCACCGGTGAATCCGCCACCCTGACCGTGGATGAGCACATCGAAGTAGTGCGCCGCGTCGTTGATCAGGTCAACGGTCGCATCCCGGTCATCGCCGGCACCGGGGCCAACAGCACCCGCGAAGCCATCGAGCTCACCGAGCTGGCCCGGGGCGTCGGCGCCGACGCCTGTCTGCTGGTCACTCCCTACTACAACAAGCCGACCCAGGAAGGCCTCTACCGGCACTTCCGCGCCATCGCCGAAGCCGTGGCCATCCCGCAGATTCTCTACAACGTGCCGGGCCGCACCGTGTGCGACATGCTGCCGGAAACCGTCGAGCGCCTGTCCCACGTGGCGAACATCATCGGCATCAAGGAAGCCACCGGCGACCTGCAGCGCGCCCGTGAAGTGATCGAACGCGTCGGTCAGGATTTCCTGGTCTATTCCGGCGATGATCCCACCGCCGTGGAAATGATGCTGCTCGGTGGCAAGGGCAACATCTCGGTGACGGCCAACGTCGCGCCGCGCGCCATGAGCGATCTGTGCGCCGCCGCCATGCGTGGCGAGGCCGCGATTGCCCGCGCCATAAACGACCGCCTGATGCCGCTGCACAAGGCGCTGTTCCTGGAATCCAACCCGATTCCGGTGAAGTGGGCACTGCACGAGATGGGCCTGATGCCGGAAGGCATCCGCCTGCCGCTCACCTGGCTCAGCGAGCGCTGCCATGAACCGCTGCGCCAGGCCATGCGTCAGACCGGCGTGCTGGCTTAATCGAACGAAGGGATTAAAACGCATGAAGCGACTGGCCGGACTCACTGCTCTCGCCCTGATCATCACCGGCACTGGCGGTTGCAGCTGGCTGGGCCTGCGCGATCGCGGCAGCGATTACCTGCAGGCGCAACAGACCACGCCGATGCGTCTGCCGGAAGGCGTTCAGGTCAAGCATCTGGACCCGCTGCTGCCGATTCCCTCGCAGATCGCCGCGGTAATCGAGCGTGACAAGGAATTCGAAACGCCGCGCCCGCAGCCTCTGGCGGTCGGCCCGGACAGTGGCGAGTTCAGCCTGCAGAAAAGTGGCGACTCGCGCTGGCTGCTGGCCCTGCGCCCGCCGGCCGAGGTGTGGCCGCTGGCGCGCCAGTATTTCGAGGGCACCGGTTTTTCCATTGCCGAAGAGCGTCCGCAGACCGGCGAGTTCATCACCGCCTGGCAGCGCTACGATCGCCTGTCGCCGGAGCTGAGCCGCCGTCTGGGCGGCCGCGTGACGGTCGCCGCGCCCGACGCCCAGGTGCGCCTGCGCGTGCGCATCGAACCGGGTGTGCAGCGCAACACCAGCGAGATATTTCTGACCAGCGTCGAACGCCCGGCGGACAGTGCGGCCAATCTGAGCTTTCCCGGTCGTTCGGCTAATCAGGCCCTGGACAGCGCGCTGCTCGACGAGCTGCTGGCTGGCCTGGAGCGTGGCGCTGGACAGGGCGGTTCGGTTTCCCTGGCCGCCCGCTCAGCCGACAGCCAGGTGCGCGTCACTTCCGGTGAAGATGGCAGCGGCAATCCGGTGCTCAACGTCGAAGCCGATTTCGACCGCAGCTGGTCGAGCATCGGTCGCGCTCTGGAGCGCTCCGATCTGCGCATCGAGGATCTCAATCGCAGCCTGGGCCTCTATTACCTGAACCTGTCCGGCGAGTCCGACGAAAAACCCGGCTTTTTCAGCCGCCTGTTCGGCTCCGACGAAACCGGCAAGGATCGCTACCAGGTGCGCCTGACCCGTCTGGGTAGTGGCGTGCAGGTCTCCCTGGAACAGGATGCCGATACCCTGGCGCCGAAGGACATTGCCCAGCGCGTGCTGGGACAGATCCAGACCAACCTGAACTGAAACCCGCGTTTCAGCTCGAACCCCAGGCGAAACCCCGCACGTGGTTTCGCCTGTTTTCTTTCCGATGATGCGGACCTTTTCGACATGACCACACCCACCGCCCTGAGCCTGAAGAAACTCTACTCCGGCAAAGTCCGCGACCTGTACGAGATCGATGACAAGCGCATGCTGATGGTCGCCAGCGACCGCCTATCGGCCTTCGACGTCATCCTCGAGGAGCCGATTCCGGAGAAGGGCAAGATCCTCACCGCTATCTCCAACTTCTGGTTCGCCAAGCTCGACGGCCTGGTGCCCAACCACTTCACCGGCGACAAGGTCGAGGACGTGGTGTCGGCAGAGGAACTGCCGCTGGTGGAAGGTCGTGCCGTGGTGGCCAAGCGCTTGCAGCCGGTGCCGGTGGAAGCCATCGTGCGTGGCTACCTCGTGGGTTCGGGCTGGAAGGAATACCAGCAGAACGGCACCGTCTGCGGCATCCCGCTGCCGGCCGGCCTGAAGGAAGCGGCCAAGCTGCCGCAGCCGATCTTCACGCCTTCCACCAAGGCCGCCATGGGTGACCATGACGAGAACATCTCCTTCGCGCGCTGCGAGGAAATCATTGGCGCCGAACTGGCCGCCAAGGTGCGCGACACCGCCATCGCCCTGTACAGCGCCGCCGTCGAGTACGCCGCCACGCGCGGCATCATCATCGCCGACACCAAGTTCGAGTTCGGTCTGGACGACAACGGCACCCTGACCCTGATGGACGAGGCGCTGACCCCGGATTCCAGCCGCTTCTGGCCGGCCGACAGCTATGCCGAAGGCAGCAATCCGCCGAGCTTCGACAAGCAGTTCGTGCGCGACTGGCTGGAATCTACCGGCTGGAACAAGCAGGCACCGGCGCCGAAGGTACCGGCCGAGGTCTGCCAGAAGACCGCCGACAAATACTGCGAGGCGCTGACCCGCCTGACCGGCGAGGCCTGAGCCTGTTCCCGGCGCAGTGCAAGCACTTGAAATACGAACGAAAAGCTTGCGCCGGGGGTTCGACAAACGTGCATCAGCTGGTATCATGCGCGCCGACTTGAGGGAAGATGCCGGAGTGGTCGAACGGGACGGATTCGAAATCCGTTGAATCAGCAATGGTTCCTAGGGTTCAAATCCCTATCTTCCCGCCAAATAGCAAAACGTTGAAGCCCTTGAATTCATTGATGTTTTCAAGGGCTTCTTCGTTTCTGGCGTTTCGTTTGGGGCAAATTTGGGGCAAAAGCACTGAATTCCAACCCGCCCCAGCCCGCTCTACTCCGTCCTGAAACCCATCATCTGCGAAACGATTCCAGCCATGCTCTTGGTGTCTTTCGGTATCCATCGCCCGTAGTGCTTCCTAACCATCGTCGTGTCGGTATGACCGAGCTGTCGAGCAACCCATTCAATTGGGACATAACTGGATAGCGCCTGGCTGGCGAACGTGTGCCGGCACTGGTTGGCGCCACGGTGGCGGATGCCAGCTTTCTGCAGATGCGACATGAACCATGTGCTTACTGTTTTCCCGCTCCAGGGCAGGCCGCTTGTTGCCATCCGGGTAAATCAATGTCAGCAGTTTGCCGACCGTTGCCCTGACGGCAGCGCAGGCGGCAATCCAGAGCACCTCGATCAGCTTTGGCGGGTGGGCTGCAGGTAAAATCAGGGTCAAGGGTTGCAATGCTCGCATGTTGCGTATACGTTACTTCGACATTCAGATGTTGCGTATTCGAAACATGGACCCTGTGCTGCTGACAACCCGTCTCGGGGAACAGATTCGCCTGAAGCGACTCAATCGCGGCCTCACCCAGGCCGAACTTGCCTCGCTGGCCGGCATCACCCGGCAGAAGGTCATTGCGGTCGAGAAAGGCAGTCTCTCGGTGGGGATGGCAGCTTATGCCCGAGTGCTGGCGGGCCTGGACTGCGAGCTGGCGGTTGTGCCCGCCGCCATGCCTACCCTCGATGACATACAGGGGTTGTTCGATTGACCACGACCCTTCTGAACGTCACTACGCCGCAAGGTGCGAGTGGCAGGATTCTGACCACCGCCGATGGTTACAGCTTCCGCTACCAAGAGGAGGCGGGCGCACGCGCAGCGATCAGCCTGCTGATGCCGGTACGACACGAAGAATATCGGCATCGCGAACTGCACCCGATTTTTCAGATGAACCTGCCGGAAGGCTACGTGCTGGAGCAGTTGCGCAATCGTCTGGCCAAGGCGGTTAAGGTGGATCCGATGTTGCTGCTGGCGTTATCCGGCAGCAGCTCGCCAATCGGTCGGGTCTTCGTGCATTCTGCCGAGGTTGACTCCCTGCTGCGGCGCAAACAGTTTCCCGGCGAACGGCTGCAGGAGATTCTTGCCTGGGACGGGGCGCAAGACATCTTTTCCGACCTGGTCGACCGCTACATTCTGCGTGCGGGAATCTCGGGCGTGCAGCCCAAGGTGCTGGTGCCCGAGCAGTCGGAGTTGGTGGCCCAGCGCTTCACGTCGAAAACCTCGGACCTGATCATCAAGAGCGGGCGCGAGGAATTCCCCGGCCTGGCGATCAACGAGTTCCTCTGCATGAGTGTGGCCAGGGAAGCGGGGATTCCGGTGCCGGAGTTCTACCTCTCGGACAATGCCAAGCTGTTCGTCATGCGGCGCTTTGACCGGGATGCGCAACTGGAGCCGATCGGTTTCGAAGACATGGCCGCCTTGATGGGGTTGTCGGCAGAGCAGAAGTACAGCAAGAGCTATGCGGCCATCGCCAAGGCCATCCGGCTGTTCTGTCCACCCGAGCAGGTGCGTGGATCGCTGCAACAACTGTTCGCCATGGTGGCCTTGAGTTGCATCGTCGGCAACGGTGATGCGCACTTGAAGAATTTCGGGCTGCTGTATTCCGATCCGATGCGGCGTGATGCCCGCCTGGCGCCGGCCTATGACATCGTCAACACCACTGCGTACATCCCCGAGGATGTTCTGGCGCTGGACCTGTCGGGCAACAAGTCGCTCTTCGCCTCAAGGCAGGGTCTGCTGGATTTTGGCCAGGTGTGCGAAGTTCAACAGCCGCAAGCCGTCATCGTGGAGCTGCTGGAGACGCTCGAACGTGTGCTGGCATGCGCTCCAGAGCTCTGTGAGCAGGCCCCGCAGGTGGTTGCCGCGATCCGCCAGAGCGCCTCACCCTTCATGCGGACTTTTGCGTAGGTGGGTTTGGCTATCCATCGGCTTGGGTGCTGCATGTTTGTGTAACCCTTTGATAACAAAAGGAATTAAAAGAAAATCGAGTTTTTTGTAATGTTAATGTGATGTCAAATTGACACTTTTTTGCCGAGCCGGGGCTATCGACAATTAACCGGCGCTGAACGAGAATGTGCGCCGCTTCACGTTTTTGGGTTGTACGAAGGGCTAATGGAAAAGCCCGCCGTGCCGGGCTTCCGGTGCTTTGGTGGCGCTTGGAAAGAGGCCTGCTGGTATTCGCCAGCACCCGACGCGTGTGTAGTGGCCATTTTTCGGTCCCTGGATGGGGACCGCATCGTCAGCAGTAGTCGCTCGCCGCGCACAAGGATGCGTGACGCGAAGCGGTCTTGACAGGTAGCCGTAGTGGCGTGGTTGAAAAGGACGAAGCCTGAGGCAGAGGGGCAGGTAGGCCTGCAATTCAGTCAGCAGGGGATTGCGCTCGCCCAGATCCGCAGGCTGCCCGGCCAGGCGCCCGAGCTGCTGCGCTGTGTCTACCGGGAAGCCGGACCGGTACAGCGCGCCGCCACGCTGCAGTCGCTGGTGGAAGAGTTCGGACTCAAGGGCCTGCCGGCCAATCTGGTTTTGCATCCCGGCGATTACCGCACCTTCCTGCTCGAAGCCCCCGACGTGCCCGCCGAAGAACTGCGCGACGCCATGCGCTGGCGCGTCAAGGACATGCTCGGCGAACCGCTGGACCATGTGGTGCTGGATTGCTTTGCGCTGCCGGCCGATGCCTATCGCGGGCGCATGCACATGGCCTACTGTGCGGTGCTCGGCAAGCCGCAGATGAACCAGCACGCCGCCTGCGTGCGCGACAGCGGCCTGCGCCTGATCAGCATCGACATCTTTGAAATGGCCTGCCGCAACCTGGGCCTGCTGGCCGGCGCGGCGGACCTGAACATCGCCGTGCTGAGCCTGCGCACCACGGAAAGCATGATCTGCATTCAGAAGGGCGCCGAGCTGTACATGGCGCGGCGTCTTGAGCACGGCGCGCGCGGCGGCATCGACAACCTGGCCAGCGTGACCCTGGAGATCCAGCGCAGCCTGGACTATTTCGAAAGCCAGATCGGTGCCGGCCGGCTCAGCCGCATCCTGCTGCTGCCCATGAAGCACAGGGCCGCCGAGGCCCGGGACGAATTGTCCTCCGGGCTGGCCACGCCACTGCAGGTGGTCGATCTGCGCGATCTGTTTCCCGGCCAGCCGGCCGCCGGACTCGCCGATCTGCAGCAGGCCCACTGCCTGGGCGCCATCGGCGCGGCGCTGCGTCAGGAGGCGTCCTGATGCAGAACATCAACCTCTATCAGATCGACGCGCCGCAGTCCGCCGGTCCCCGGCCCCGGCAGATGCTGCTGGGCCTGGCAGTGCTGGCCGGCCTGCTGCTGATGCACGGCGGCTGGACGGCCTGGCATAGCCATGCTGGCACCCAGGCGCTGGCGCAGGCCGAACAGCGCTCCCGGCAGGTGGAGGCCGAGCTGCTGGCCCGCCAGGCCAATTTCCAGGAGCCGCAACTGGATGCCCGCCTCAGTGAACAGCTGACCGAGCTGGAATCCGGCAACCAGCGCCTCAAACTGCTGGCCGATCACCTGTTGTCACTGGAAGCGCGTCATCGTCAGGGCTTCGCGCCGCTGCTGAGCGGGCTGGCCGAACAGCATATTGACGGCCTCTGGCTGACCCGCATTCACCTGCGCGATGGCGGCCAGCAGATGCGCCTGGAAGGTCTGGCCCAGGAACAGACCCAGCTGCCGCGCTACCTCGCCAGCCTGAGCGGCAGCCCTGCGCTGCAGGGGCGCGAGTTTGCCGAGTTGCAGATGCGCCGCGAGGACAACGGTCTGCTGCGCTTCAGCCTGGCCTCCGAGATCGAGACCGAGGAGCCGGCCGATGAATAGCTTCGTGCAGTTCTGGCGACAGCGTGCGCCCCGTGAACAGTGGTTGATGTACCTGATCGGTCTGGCGCTGCTCGGGCTGCTGTATCTGCAATGGCTGGCCGCGCCACTATCGGCGCGCACCCTCGCCCAGCAAAAGCGCCTGGCCCAGGTGGAGCAGGGCGTCGTCGCGGCGCAGGGCGCCCTGCGCCAGCTCGACGAGCGCCTGGCTGCCGATCCCAATCCCCGCTACCGCCAGGCCATCGGTTCCGCCGAGGCCAAGCGCGAAGCGATGTTCGCCCAGATTGACGGCGGCACCGCCCGACTGATTTCGCCCACCGACATGCAGAAGCTGCTGGAGAACCTGCTACGTCGTCAGTCCGGCCTGCGCCTGGTCGAGCTGCGCAACCTCAGCGCGCCGCTCAGCCTGCCGGAGGCGCAGCAGGCGCCCTCGGCGCTGTATCGCCACGGCCTGCAACTGACCCTGGAAGGCGGCTACTTCGATCTGGTCGGCTACCTGGAAGCCGTGCAGGCCAGCGGCTGGCAATTGCACTGGAGCAGCCTGGACTACCAGGTGAGCGAGGCCGGGCCGGGCAAGGCGCGCGTGCGCCTCGAGCTTTACACCCTCAGCCGACATGCGGGGTGGCTCGGTGTTTAGGTCCGTCCTCGTCGTTGCCCTGCTGTTGCCCAGCCCCCTGCTGCTGGCCGCCGATCCCACCCTGCCGCCGCGCCAGCCATTGCCGGGCGGCGCCGGGCAGTCCGCGCCACCGCCCGAGGCGCTGCAGCTGCAGGCCATCCTGCGCGGCGAAAAGAGTGCCCGCGTCGTGATCAACGGCCAGACCCTGCGGGTCGGCCAGCGTGTGGCCGGCGCCCGCATCGTAAGCATCGACGCGCGCTCGGTCAGTATCGAGCGCCAGGGCAAACGCAGCACCCTGCACCTGCTTTCCCCCCTTCTGTCACCGAGCCGAAACACGCCATGACCTTTATTTCTGCCCCGCGCGTCGGCCTGCTCGGCCTGTTTGTCCTGATTGGCGCCTGCCAGTCATTTCCCGATGGCGAGCGCCGGGTGGCCAACGAGACCGCCCGCGCCTTCGAGGAAAGCCTGACCCAGAGCCAGGCCGCCCTGCAGGCGCCACCGCCGGCCCCGCGTACCGCACCCGTCGAGCCGCCACCCGCGCCCGACGCGCCGCGCTTCGATGTGCTGGTCAGCGACATGCCGGCACGCGCCTTCTTCCTCAGCCTGATGGACAGCGCCGGGCAGAACATCGTCGTGCCGCCGCAGGTCAGCGGCGAGATCACCCTCAGCCTGCGCCAGGTGACCCTGCCGGAAGTGCTGGCCGCCGTGCGTGACGGCTACGGCTACGACTACCGGCGCACCAGCTATGGCTACCAGATCCAGCCCAACCAGGCGATCACCCGCAGCTATGACCTCAACTACCTGAACGTGCAGCGTCAGGGCATGAGCGATACGCGGGTCAGCTCCGGCCAGGTCACCACCAGCGACAGCACCGGCGCCGGCGCCAGCGGCACCACCACCAGCAGCACCGCCAGCACGGTGAGCGCCAGCCATTTGCTGACCAGCAGCAACGCCGACTTCTGGAAGGAAGTGCAGACCGTGGTGGCGATGATCATCGGCGGCGAGGAAAGCAACAGCGTGGTGGTCAACCCGCAGGCCGGTCTGCTGGTGGTGCGCGCTTCCAGCGCCGACCAGCAGAACGTCGCCGACTTCCTCGACAAGGCGCAGCGCAACCTGCAGCGCCAAGTGATCCTGGAAACCAAGATCCTCGAAGTCAGCCTCACCGACGAATTCCAGGCCGGCATCCGCTGGAGCGACCTAGGTCGCGAGCGCAACAGCCGCTTCGGTGTGGCCGTGGCCGGCGAGCAGCTGGCCGGCGCCACGGGCATCGGCGGCGTGTTCAGCGCAGCGCTGACCATTGGTGATTTCGACGGCATCCTGCAGATGCTGGAAACCCAGGGCGACGTGCGCGTGCTGTCCAGCCCGCGCATCTCGACGCTGAACAATCAGAAGGCGGTGATCAAGGTCGGCACCGACGAGTTCTTCGTGACCAACGTGTCAACCACCACTACCTCCCTCGCCGGCGGCGGCACCGCGCCGGACTTGGACATCACCCTCACGCCGTTCTTCTCCGGTATCTCGCTGGACGTGACGCCACAGATCGATGAACGCGAGCAGGTCACCCTGCATGTGCGTCCCACTGTCAGCCGCGTGGAGGACCAGAACAAGAGCATTCAGCTGGGCAGCGTCAACAACACCTTCCTGCTGCCGCTGGCGCTGTCCACTACCCGTCAGTCCGATTCCATCGTGCGTGCCCGTAATGGCCAGGTGGTGGTGATCGGTGGCCTGATCGAGAACGGCGTCGACAACACCGACGCGCAGATTCCCTGGTTCGGGCGTATTCCGTTGCTCGGTGGGCTGTTCAAGCAGCAGCGCAAGGTTTCCACCCAGACCGAGCTGGTCATCCTGATGCGCCCGCTGGTGATCGGCGACCAGACCTGGCACGAAGTGCTGCAGGGCAGCGCCGACGCCTTCAATACGAGCGCTCGGCCATGAATTCGGATTTCCGCCAGGGCCGCGTGCGTCTCGGCGACCTGCTGATCGAGGCCGGGCTGATTGACGACAGCCAGCTGCAGCGCGCGCTGCAGGAGCAGAAGCGCACCGGCGTGAAGCTTGGCCGCGCGGTGGTGGACCTCGGCTTCATCAGCGAGACGCGCCTGCTCAAGGCGCTGTCCGAGCAATTGCGCATTCCCTTCGTCGAGCTGTCGCACTACAAGTTCGACACGGCCCTGACCCAGAGCCTGCCAGAAGCGGTGGCGCGGCGCTTCCGGGTGATCGTGCTGTCACGCCAGGCCGACGGCCTGCTGCTGGGCATGGCCGATCCCCTCAACCTCTATGCGCTGGACGAGGCCGAGCGCCTGCTGGGCAAACCCGTCTATCCGGCGGTGGTGCTGGAGGCCGATCTGCTGGCGGCGCTGGAGCGCATCTACCGGCGCAGCAGCGAAATCGCCTCGCTGGCCGGCCAGCTGGAAGAGCGCCTGGAGGAGGCCGACTTCGACTTCGGCGGCATCAGCCAGGACAACCAGGACGCCCCGGTGGTGCGCCTGCTGCAGACGCTGTTCGAGGACGCGGTGCAGACCAAGGCCTCGGACATCCACATCGAGCCGGACGACAAGGTGCTGCGCCTGCGCCTGCGCATCGACGGCGTGCTCAACGAGCAGTTGATCAAGGAAACCCGTATTGCCCCGGCGCTGGTCATGCGTCTGAAGATTCTCGCCGGCCTGGACATCTCCGAGAAGCGCCTGCCCCAGGACGGCCGCTTCAACATTCGCGTGAAGAACCACAACCTCGATGTGCGCGTCTCGACCATGCCCGTGCAGTTCGGCGAGTCTGTGGTGCTGCGCCTGCTCGACCAGAGCGCCGGCGTATTCCGGCTGGACGGCACCGGCATGCCGGTGGAAATGCTCGAACGCTTCCGCCAGTTGCTCAGGCGCCCTCACGGTCTGGTGCTGGTCACCGGCCCGACCGGCTCGGGCAAGACCACCACGCTGTACGCGGGCCTGTCCGAGCTGAACAGCGCCGAGACCAAGATCATCACCGTGGAAGACCCGGTGGAGTACCGCCTGCCGCGCGTCAGCCAGGTGCAGGTCAACCCGAAGATCGAGCTGACCTTCGCCCGCGTGCTGCGCGCCGCCCTGCGTCAGGACCCGGACATCGTGCTGGTCGGCGAAATCCGCGACGGCGAGACCGCCGAGATCGCCCTGCGCGCCGCGCTCACCGGTCACCTGGTGCTTTCCACTCTGCACACCAACGACGCGCTGACCTCGCCGCTGCGCCTGATCGACATGGGCGCCGAGCCGTTCCTGGTGGCCAACTCGCTGAACGCCGTGCTGGCCCAGCGCCTGGTGCGCCGGGTATGCGAGCACTGCCGCGAAACCCACGTGCCCGAGGAGCGCGAGCAACGCTGGCTGGAGGCGATCCACGGCCAGCCGCTGGGCGAGCGGAGTTTCATGCGCGGCAGCGGTTGCCACCACTGCCACAACACCGGTTATCTGGGGCGCATCGGCGTCTACGAGCTGCTGGAGATCAGCGCCGCCATGGCGGCCGCATTGCGTCGCCACGATACGCAGGCCTTTGTCGACGCGGCCCGCCAGCAACCGCACTACCGTCCGCTGGCGGCGGTGGCGCTGGACTACGCGCTGGCCGGGCTGACCAGCATCGACGAAGTGTTCCGCGTCAGTGCCAGTCTCGCCGAGGAGCTCGACTGATGGTCAGCTTCCGCTTCACCGGCCGCGACGCCCAGGGTCAGAAAGTCTCCGGCGTGCGCCAGGCGGCCAGCGCCGAGGCGCTGGCCGGCGAGCTGCTGAGTGAGCGCATCACGCCGCTGCGCATCGAGGCGCAGGCCGTGGCCGGCGGCGGCGATCTGCTGCGCCAGATTCGCCGCCTGCTGGGCCGCGAACGGGTGTCGCTGGAAGAGCTGATCATCTTCTGCCGGCAGATGCACAGCCTGAGCAAGGCCGGCGTACCGATCCTGCGCGCCATGGGCGGGCTGGCCGATTCGGCCCGCAACCCCTATTTCGGCGAAGTGCTGCGCGCCGTGCGCGCCGACCTGGAGGCCGGCAACGGCCTGGGCGTGGCGCTGTCCAGCCATCCGAAGGTGTTCACGCCGCTGTTCATCAGCATGGTCAGCGTCGGCGAGAACACCGGCCAGCTCGACCTGGCCTTCAAGCAACTGGCCGGCTACCTGGACATGGAGCGTGAAACCCGCAAGCGCATCCAGCAGGCCACCCGCTATCCGCTGTTCGTGCTGCTGGCCATGGGCGTGGCGCTGGTGGTCATCAACCTGCTGGTGATTCCTGCCTTTTCCAAGGTGTTCGCCCAGTTCAAGAGCGAGCTGCCGCTGCCCACGCGCCTGCTCATCGGCTTCTCCGAGTTCACCCAGCAGTGGTGGTGGCTGATCGCCCTGGCGCTGGCCGGCGGTGCGGTGCTGCTGTTGCGCTGGATGCAAACGGAGCAGGGCGCGCGCACCTGGGACCGCTACAAGCTGCGTTTGCCGATTGTCGGCGGAATCTTCGAGCGCATCGCCCTGGCGCGTTTCACCCGCACCTTCGCCATGATGTACCGCGCCGGCCTGCCACTGCTGCAGGCGCTGGCCATCAACAGCAACACCGTGGGCAACCGTCACATCGGCCAGGCCATCCTCGACATGCGCGACGGCGTGGAGCGCGGCGAATCCCTGACCCGCGGCGCCGTGGCCAGCGGCCTGTTCACCCCGCTGGTGCTGCAGATGCTGGCGGTGGGCGAGGAAACCGGCGCCCTGGACGAGCTGTTCATCGAGGTGGCGGATTTCTACGAGCAGGAGGTCGATTACGACCTCAAACGCCTGGCCGACTCCATCGAACCGATCCTCATCGTCGCCATGGGCGGCATGGTGCTGGTGCTGGCCCTCGGCGTGTTCCTGCCCATGTGGGAACTGTCCGCCGCCACCAAGGGGGCGCGATGAACCGGCATACGCAACGGGGTTTCACCCTGCTGGAACTGGTGGTGGTCATCGTCATCGTCGGCCTGTTGGCCACCGTGGCCCTGCCGCGCCTGATGAACGCCACCGGCGATGCCCAGGCCGCCTCGGTCAACGGCACCGCCGGCGCCCTGGCCGCCGGCGTGGCCATGGTGCGCGCCCAGTGGGAACTGAACCGCGCCAAGGGACGTGGCGGGCAGAACAACGTGGCCGGTTTCGGCGAAGGCGACGTGGACGTGAACGAGCTGGGCTGGCCGGTGGCGACCGCCTCCGGCCCCGGCGCGCAAGGCTGCGCCGAACTCTGGCGCGGCGTGCTGCTCGGCTCGGCGCCCCGGGTCGCCGTCAGCGGCACCGCCACCTATCTCGTCGAATTCGCTGCGCCGCTGTGCCGCTACCGCTACCAGCGCGACACCCGCCGCATCGAGTACGACACCCGAACCGGCGCGGTTACCGTCGCCGAATAATTGAATCTGTTTTAAATAAACCCAAGAGGGGAGGCTGTAAATGAAAAAGCAACAGAGTGGTTTCACCCTGGTCGAGCTGATCATGGTGATTGTGGTGCTGGGGATTCTGTCGGCGTTTGCGTTGCCGCGGTTTGCCAACTTTGGTGGGGATGCACGCGTGGCCACCCTTAATTCAGCTCTAGGTGCGATGCGCTCTGCTTCGGCAATCGCTCACTCTGCACAACTTGCCGCCGCCGGCGCTCTGACAGACGATGTGGTACTGGAAGGATTTACGATCAAGATGGTGAATGGTTATCCGCAGGCGAGCCTAGACACCGCTGGCGCCACATCAGGCGGGATCATGGTTGCTGCGCAGTTGAGTGCTGAATTTGAGGGAACTGGTGGTGGCACAGATGCCGCGGATGTTCTGACGATCCAATTGGAGGGCGCCCCGACTCCAGCCAATTGCTCTTTTACTTATACAGTCCCTGCTGCAACCGGTACGGCACCTGATCTGGTGTATCCCGCTCCGGTCTTTAGTGACCCTGTAATTACCGGTTGCTAAGTAAACAGCAGTAGGGTGGACAGCGCTTTCCTGTTCACCGTGCGGTCTCGCGGCCGCCACGGTGGCCAAGGCTGCGCCTTGACCACCCTACGTCGGGTTCATGTCGTATGAACACACAACGCGGCTTCACCCTCGTCGAACTCATCCTGGTGATGGTCGTCATCGGCATCCTCGCCGCCGTGGTGGGGCCGCGTTTCTTTTCCCGCGATGTCTTTGACGAGCGCATTTATTTCGAACAGGCGCTGGCCGCCGTGCGTTATGCGCAGAAGGTTGCCGTGGCCAGCGGCTGTTCAATTCAGGCGGAAGTGGATGACACGGGGTACCGCCTTACTCATGTTTCCAAATGTGGCGAAAAGGTTGAACCGGGCGATGTCGTTAATGACCCGGTTGGTGATCGGTACGAGTTCGGCATGCTGCCTGTGCCTCCGAAAATGACCGTGACCTTCAATGCCCTTGGCGCCACCAAGGGACAAAAAGCGATCACGCTGCCGGGAGGCTTCGGGATGACCGTGCACGAGACGGGTTTCATCGAGGTATCGCCATGAGTACCCGCCCCCTGTGGGAGCGGACTTGTCCGCGAGCTTCTGGGTTCGGTGCGCACCGCATCGCGGACAAGTCCGCTCCCACGGTTCCTTGCGACCTCACCGGCGAGGCGGCACCACCCCACCCTGTGGGGCCGGGTTTATCCCGGCCGACGGTCGTGGGCTCCGGTACTCGGTGTGCCAAGAGACAAGAGCCATCGCGGCGGAAGCCCCTCCTAAAGAAACCCACGAGCCAGCGCGGCATGACCCTGGTCGAGCTGATCATCACCATCGTCATCATCGGCATCGCCGCCACCGCGCTGTTCAGCGCCATGGCCTCGATCACCGGGCGCTCCGCCGATCCGATGCTGCGCCAGCAAAGCCTGGCCATTGCCGAGGGATATCTGGAAGAGATTCTGTTGCAGGACTACGCAACTGCTCTCAATCCCTGCACCGGACGGGCCTGCTTCAACGATGTGCGGGATTACCAGGATCTGGATGACCGCCCGCCCCAGGACATGGAAAACAACGTCATTTCGGGACTGGACCACTACCGGGTGCAAGTGAACATTGCCGCCCGGAGCGGAACGGATGGCTTGGGGCCGATCGGAGAGACGGTCCCCGCCTTGCATATCCGCGTCACGGTTACCGACCCGTCCGGAGACACGTTGAGTCTCGATGGCTATCGGACGGAGTACTGATATGCGCCCCGTGCCCCACAGCGCCTTTCTGGCCACCATGAGGGCTCGCCGCCGCCACGGTGGCCAAGGCTGCGCCTTGATCCCCCTACGCTCCAGGCAGCATGGCTTCACCCTAGTCGAGCTGGTGCTGGTCATCGCCCTGGCCGGCGTGGTCGCGGTAATGATCTCCGCCGTGCTCTCCCGCCCGTTGCAGGGCTTCGTCGACCAAAGCCGCCGCGCGGAGCTGACTGACCAGGCCGCCACTGCGTTGAACCGGATGGCGCGGGATGTACGGGCGGCTGTGCCGAATTCACTGCGCACTGCCGATCCGTTGCAACTTCATTTGGTGCCAATCACAGCGGCCGGACGTTATGCCGCCAATCAGCCCGCTGGCCCGGGTGGGGTTCTCCGGGATCCACCGGCTTGTACGCAAAGCGGCCCGCTATGTGAGATCGAGATTTCTGGTCCAATAGAACCGAATAAGTCTTCAGATCCACACTGGCTGATCATTTACAACACCCAGGCTCCCACCTACGACATGGAGCCCCCCGCTGATGTGCAACATAGCGGCCCTGTTTCTCCAAAGAACTTCAAATGGGAGAACGGCAAGCTTGATGCTGAATTGCAAAAGTTCAGCTTCAACCACGCATCTCCTCAACGCCGCTTCTTTCTGGCAAACGAGGTTGTCGGCTATCGCTGCACGGGCGTTACGGCAGGGGGCGGAGGCACTCTCCTGCGCGAAACCTTCGACACCCTGGACCTGACGAAACTGCCCACAACCCGCGCGCCGTTGGCCGATGGGGTCTCCAGCTGCAACTTCACCTACCAACCCGGCACCCATGCCCGGCAAAGCCTCGTCACCTTGCGCCTCTCGCTGAGCAAGGGTGGCGAAACCATCAGCCTCGTCCAGCAGGTGCACATCAACAATGCGCCGTGACTTCACTTCCGCCCAACGCGGCTTCGGCCTGGTCGCCGCGCTGTTCCTGATTCTGGTCATCGCCGGTGTGATCGCCGCGATGGCACGTCTTTCGGTGACGCAACACAGCACCAGCAGCCTGGCCATCCAGCAGGCGCGCGCCTATCAGGCGGCTCAGGCTGGATTGGAGTGGGGGATTTATCGGGCGACGAATGGACAGGAGTGCAACACCTCAACGAATTTCATGGCACTTGGATTGGAAGGGTACGGGGTGCAAGTGAAATGCGATGAACAGGATGAGCTGATATCCCTTACCTCGCTCGCGCAGTATTCCCAGCCCGGTAGCCCGGATCATGTCTACCGACAACTAAGAGTTGTATTGGAGAAGTAAATGGACCGCCGAATCTTCAGTCTGTGCCGGATGCTCACCCTATTGAGTGCGTTCTGGGCGTTCGAGGCGGGCGCAGTGGCATACAGTCTGCCCGCTGCCACCTTCGGCGCCTGCACGGGATCATGGAACGCTGCAACCCATACCTGTGGCTCCAGGGTCATCTTTCAGCCTGGCGATACGTTGACCGTCACCACGGCATTGACCATACGTGCAAATGCGGGCTTTGAACTCAAGGGCAACAACAACCTGGGAGTGGGCGGCGCCCCGGTTTCGCTGGTTTCTACGTACGGGGACATTACTGCCGGTACAGGCAGCCGAGTGAGCGGTTCGCTTACTTCCAGCAGCGGGGCCTTGGAATTGACCGGCACCTATGTGGAAGGAAGCATCCAAGGCGATGGTACGGGCCGCATTACCGACAGTTCCGTCGCGGGGGATACCACGTTCAAGAATGGCCTGACCGCAGTAAGAAGTGTGTTTTCCGGTTCGGTAACCAGTAACGGAACAGCCAACTTTACCGACAGTCGCGTTATGGGCGAGGTTGAAGTCCGCAATGTTCTGACGGCACAGGGAAGCGAATTCGGCAGCACAGTCACAGCCACCAACGGATCCATCTCGCTTTCGGGGGGAAGCGTCGCGGGCCGGGTCACTACCAACTGCTGCACAGTGACCACGAACCAGACCAATCTGGAGCAAGGCATTACGGCCCACTCGGGCATCAGCATCACCGGTGGGGTCATCGCCGGAGATTTCGTCATGACCACGAACAACAACATCAGTTTGACTGGTGTGACCATGACCAGTGGTTCCATCGAAGCCTTCAATATTCGGGTCAGCGACAGCGACCTGGGTTCTGCCGAGACCCCCGTCAGCCTGACGGCAACCGGGAACCGTCTGGATATCCTGAATGGTTCAACCGTGTATGGCAGCGTGGTTGTTGATAACCGCTGGGGCAAACTGACCATCGACTCCCCCAGTGCCGTTTATGGCTCCTGCCTGGCGGAGTCGACTCCCGGCTCAAACAACAATGTGAACGGGGAATGTGGAGCGGGAGCCCCGCCTGCCGTTGACCACTACGAACTCTCCTTTTCCACACCCCAATTCAGCTGCCAACCCATACCGGTGAAAATCCGCGCATGCGCCGACTCTGCATGCTCCACCACAATTGCGATAAATCACAAACTCTCAATGACGCCTGCTGATCGCTGGCTGGGAGACGGCACGGTGACTTTTGTCGGCACCGACACGGCCACTGCGTATCTGAAGCGGAGACCTGGCACAGTAAGCCTAGGCGTGGCTGGCGAGAACTATGATTGCCGCAGCGGCGATTGCCGTCTAGAAATTCGGGCTAGTGGCTTCGAGATTAGAATTAAGGAGCCTAATCTGATTGCCGGAGAGCCGAAAGAATTCACGCTGCAGGCGCTGTATTTGGACAAAAGCGGAGCCTGTGTGAAGAATGAAAGTTTTGCCGGCATCGAGCGGCAGATTGAGTTCTGGTCGGAATACACTCCTCCCGAATCCGGTATTTTTCCTCTATGGATAAATAATACCGAGATAGGTAAGTCTGAGAGCACGGCAACGCCTGTTACAGTCATTTTTGATTCAGAAGCGAAAAATGATAAGCCACTATCGGTCCGGTATGACGATGCGGGCGAAGTGATACTGCAGGTTGGCTTTGTTGGCAGTGGGAGAGAGGAGGAATTGGAGATGCGGGGTAGTAAGCCTCTCGTTTCCCGCCCCCATGGGTTTTGCATTCGCGTGGATGGTCCAGGCTGCACAGATGTGGATTGCCCACTCTTCAGGCCGAATGAAAAGACGGTGCGTGCTGGGGATCCTTTCGACCTGCACATCACGCCGGTTAGGATGCCGGCCAGTCCGTCTCTAGAAGAATCTTGTGTGGCAACTCCAGGCTTCTCGGGTAAGCTCCTGCTGCGTTCACAAGTGGTGATACCGAATGGGTTTGTTGAACCGTTGGAAAATGGTCCGTTGGAAATAGCGGATTACCAGCATCCTCCGGGTGGCGCTTATAAGTTGGAGAACCAGAAGCTGCATGAAGTTGGCAGCTTCCAAATTGAGGTTCGCAGCGAAGGCTATCTGGGGTTTATGCCGTTTGGCAGCGTCAGCGAAGTCATTGGTCGTTTTGCACCGGCTTATCTCAAGGAGGAGTTAAACATCCCATCGTTGCAGGCAGGGTGCAGTGCCGGTAGCGCAGGTTTCAGCTATCAGGATCAACCCATCGAATTTGCCGTACCGCCTGAATTGACCATTACCGGCATGAGTCGGAACAAGTCACCAACCCGCAATTACGACCGAGGTGACTATTGGAAGCTAGATGATCAACTGGTTCCGGTATGGGAGTTTGTCGCAGGCCAGACACAGGATGCATCGCGGCTTTCGGCGGGGCTGTTCAAGCGGACGTCTGATGCTGACCACGACGGCAGCAGGACCTACCGAATAGATGAGACGGTTGTCTACGCTCGTCCGGTCGGCGGGCCGCATCCGGCGAAAGACGCGGCCTTTGCGCCACAGCTGCTGTTGACTATGGCTGTTGACGAACTTACCGACCGGGACTCTACCTGCCATGGCGAGGCTGGATGCGTGGGACTCGAATCCGCCTCATTCGGTTTTTCGAACCCGACTGACGAAATTCGTCTCGGTCGCCTGCGCATCGGCAGCGCGCACGGTTCCGACCTGAGCGTGCTATCGCTGCCGGTCACCGCCGAGTATTTCGATGGTCAGGGTTATCGGCGCAATGAGCTGGACAGCTGCACCCGCTTCGATCCCGCTGTCGCCGACGCCTTTGAGCCCTCTGCGCCGGGAGGAACCGTGCCTGTACTGAGCTATCCCGAGGCAAATAAGGACAGTGGCAGTGGCGAGTACCGGCTGAAAGCGGGTTATGGCGCCTACCTGTTGTCCGCGCCCGGTGTCAGCGGTAGCCAGACGATACGTTTCAACAGCCTGCCGAATTGGCTGAAGCATGACTGGGACGGCACTCCGGGACTGGACTCTCCCAGCGGCCTCGCCACCTTCGGTATCTACAAGGGCAATGACAAAATCATTTTCCGCCGCGAAATCATCGGGCGTTGAGACGCGCAAGGCGGCCAGTTCAACTCGATGCGCGCCACGCGCAGGGCGCCAGGGACTCTTTGCCTACTGCGTGGTCCTCCAGGTAGCGGCGCATGTCGGACCACGAAAGGCTTTCGCCAGTGGCCTGAATCTGTTCATAGCGCTGGTCGGCGGTCTGCTCGAAGTCATACCGTCGGGCTTCCTGTCGAGTCTTCTCTTCCATGGCCAGCAGAATGAAACCCTGTTGGCTGAGACCGGCTCGCTCGGCTGCCTGGCGAACACGTTCACTGAGCTCTTCCGGTAGATCTATGGTGGTCGTCGACATGGCATTCGCTCCGGCAGTGGACTGCAAACGTGGCACCTGTAGCCGTAGGGTAGTCAATGGCGCCCGCTCAATAGCGAATCTCCATCCTCACCCGATTCTCCCCGCCCTCGACCACCTCGAATGCGCTGTCCTCGAAGCTCGGCGGGCCTATCACCGTCGGGTTGTTGGACAGCGCGTAGCCCTCGGTGGGGAACATGCCGAAGCGGCGGTTGAGTTCGCCGTTACCGTCCTCGTCGTGGTAGGCCATGATCGCGTAACGGCCGGCAGGCAGGTCGGTGAAGCGCACGCTGGCGTTGCCGGCGCGGGCTGGGATCTGCTGGATGGCGAGGGCCTGGGCCTCCTTGCGGAAGGTTTTCGGCTCGCTGTACAGGCCGATGCGCAGCGCGCCGCGTTCGTGCTGGATGCCGAGCAGTTCGACCTCCAGGGTCTGGCCGTCGGCCAGGGCCGGCGGGCTGGCCAGCAGGCCGGCGAGCAGTGCGGTGGAAAGCAGGCGGATCATGGGGTGTCTCCCGGTTCGAAGGTGAGGCGATTGTGCAGCCAGGTGTGCAGGCCGAACAGCCCAAGGCCCAGGCCGATGCCCAGCCCATCGGCCAGCAGGTCCGCCCATTCGGCGTAGCGGTAGCCGGTCAGATCCTGCGCCAGTTCGATCAGCACGCCATAGCCGAGCAGTCCTGCCGTGACGACCAGCCAGCGGCCGCGCAGCGCTGCGCAGCCCAGGAAGGCCAGCACGCCGAAGGCCAGCAGGTGGTTGCCCTTGTCCCAGCCGGTGCTCAGGCGCGGGTCGGGATCGGGGAGCAGGGCGAGCACCAGAACGCTGAGCAGGCAGACGGCGAAGGCCAGGCGCCAGAGGCGCAGGGGAATGCGGTGGAGCAGGGGCATGGTGGTCCTTGCGTTGAAAGGGGGAAAAGCAGGTTCAGGCGGCGCCGAACGCTGTGGCGCCGGGTTTATCCCGGCCGGCGGAGGTGGGCTGACGGCACGGCGGGGTATTCAGCGCCGCTGGCCGGCGTAAAGCCGGCCCCACAGTGACCACCGCCGACCGGGGGCCGTTCCGCATCACTCCAGCGCGAACTGGAAGGTGCTGACCACGCGCAGGCGCTTGCCGATGGTGCGCGAGCTGTCCATGTCGCTGCCGTCGTCGTCGAGCACGCGGATCACGCCCTGGTTGGCGCTTCGCAGCGCGCCCAGGGTGGCGCCGGCGTCGGCGGCGAACTTGCTGGCCTGTTCGCGGGCGTTGCGGGTGGCTGCTTCGAGCAGTTGCGGTTTGACTTCGTTGAAGCCACGCAGCTGGTAGCGTGGGCCGGCGAAGCCGTCGGGGTTCTCCAGCTGGATGCCGGCCTGGATCAGCGGATCGCTGGCGTTGGCGGCCTTGGCCACGGCATCCACGCGGGCTGATTTCACCAGCACCTGGCCCTGGCCGGTGAAGCGCAGCGCCACGTCGCTGTTGCCCCATTCGCGGGCCAGCAGGTCCTGCACCTGCAGCGGGCGCACCTCGATCTCCTCGGCGGTAAAGCCCTGCTCGCCCAGGAAGGCGACCACCCGCTGGCGGTCGGCGGCCAGCTGGCGCTGCACCTCGTCGAAGCTGGAGCCGCCCCGGCGAAAGCCCAGGGTCCAGATGGCGAAGTCGCTTTTGACGTCCAGTTCGGCCAGGCCTTTCACGGTTACCGAGCGGTCGGCCAGGCGAAAGCGCTCGATGCCCTGGCCCACCGACCAGCCGGCGAAGGCCAGCGCGGCACCGAGGATCAGGGCGGGGAGGATTCCGAAACGGGGGACGGGCATGGCGGCTCTCCGGGCGGCAACGAGGCGAGTACAATGCCGGCTTTTTTTCGCAGGTGCCACCGATGACCCCCAACGCCCTCGCCACGCTGGAGCAGTGCCTGCTCGACTCCCTGGCCTCGCCGCCGGACGAAACCCGTCGTCTGCTGCATGGGCGCGGCCGCCGCTGGCCGGGGCTGGAGCAGCTCACCGTCGACTGGCTGGAAGGCGTGCTGCTGGTGGCGCTGTTCCGCGAGCCGCCAGCGGAGCAATTGGAGGCGCTGCGCGCCTTGCTGACGCGCGTGGGCGAATCCGCGTCCTGGCAGCACAGCGGCGCGCGTCATCTGTTGCTGCAGCTGCGCTACCTGCCCAACAGTCCGACCGAGTTTCTGCTCGGCGAGCCGCTGGATGGCTGGCAGATCCA
>DATJDB010000028.1:0-7377 GCA_035497635.1 Pseudomonas sp.
CGGGCCCAACACTTCATCGTCACTGTCGGCGTTGGCCAGGGACTCGGCCAGGCGACGATCGAGCTTGAACTTCAGGGTGCCCTTGCCGCCGCGCATGCGCCGCCAGCCATCGAAGAGAATGCCGGCAATCACAATGATGCCGATGATGATCAGCCATTCCCGTAGACCGAATTCCATAAAACCTGTGACCTCTGAAGATGAAGAACGGGCATCCGCACGAAACCGCTTCGACAAGTTCCCTGTCGCCCGGTTTCCGCCCCGCGATAAAAACGGTATTCGCTAACTGTCTGTTCCCGCTGGAATTTCCGGCGGGCGAAAAAGAGCCCATAAACTAGCATGGCAATCCGCCGTTTTGCACCGATCGGTTCCCCTTTCCCGCCAAAGCGCCGCGCGTGACTCAGGCCTCGGCCAGGGCCACGGCTTCCTCGACATCCACCGCCACCAGCCGCGAGCAGCCGGGCTCGTGCATGGTCACACCCATCAGCTGATCGGCCATTTCCATGGCGATCTTGTTGTGGGTGATGTAGATGAACTGCACCTTCTCCGACATGTCCTTCACCAGCCGGGCGTAGCGGCCCACGTTGGCATCGTCCAGCGGGGCGTCCACTTCGTCGAGCATGCAGAACGGTGCCGGATTGAGCTGGAAGATGGCGAATACCAGTGCCAGGGCGGTCAGCGCCTTCTCGCCACCGGACAACAGGTGAATGGTGCTGTTCTTCTTGCCCGGCGGTCGGGCCATGATCGCCACCCCTGTATCGAGTAGATCCTCACCGGTTAGTTCCAGGTAGGCATTGCCACCGCCGAACACCTTGGGGAACAGCATCTGCAAGCCGCTGTTGATCTGGTCGAAGGTGTCCTTGAAGCGCGTGCGGGTTTCCTTGTCGATCTTGCGGATGACGTTTTCCAGGGTATCCAGCGCTTCCACCAGATCGTCGTTCTGCGCGTCCAGGTAGCGCTTGCGCTCGGACTGCTGCTGATATTCGTCAATGGCCGCCAGGTTGATCGGGCCGAGCCGCTGGATGCGAGCCGCCAGCTGTTCCAGCGCTTCTTCCCAAACGCTGTCGCTGGCGTCGGCCGGCAGCATGGACAGCACCGCGTGCAGCTCGTAACCGTCTTCCTGCAACTGATCCTGTAGCGCCTTGCTGCGCACGCTCAGGGTCTGCCAGTCGAGGCGCTGCTGCTCCATCTGCCCACGCAGCAAGGCCGCCTGTTGCTCGGCCTGGCTGCGGCGCTTCTCGGCGTTGCGCAGCTCACGGTCGGCGTCTTCCAGGGCCAGGCGCGCGTGCTGCAGCTCTTCTTCCACGGCCATGCGCTGATCGAGCAGCTCTTCGAGCTTCATGCGCAGCTCTTCCAGCGGCGCGGCGCCCTCTTCCAGGTTGAGCGACAGCTGTTCGCGGCGCTCCTGGGCACGCTCGAACTGCAGACTCAGACGCTCCAGCGCCTGACGGGTCGATTCATGCTGGGCGCGCAGCGAGCCGATGCGCACCGCCAACTGATGGGCGTGATCCTTGTGACGCGCGGCGTCCTGGCGGGTGTTTTCGAGCGATTCACGCAGGGTGTCGCGGCGCGCCTGCAATTCCTCGCGGCGGCTGCCGTCCTGCTCCATGGCCTCTTGAGCTTCCTGCAGATGCAGACGGGCTTCGCCGAGCTGCTCCTGCTCGATGGCCGTCCGCTCGCGGGTCTCAATCAGTTCCTCATCCAGCCGCCGCCGGCGCAGGGCCAGTTGCTCGAGCTTGGTCTGCTGGGCGGACAGCTGGGCCTTGAACTCGCCGAGGCGGCGCGTTTCTTCCTGGCCACGCCGGCGCACCTGTTCGCGCTGCGCTTCCAGATCGCGCTGCTCGTCGCGCAGGCGCTGCAGGCGCTCTTCCAGCACTTCCAGCTCGGCGGCGCGTTCGTCACGCTCGGCCTGCAGGGCTTCCAGTTCCTGGGCGCGCGCCAGCACACCGGACTCCGCTTCATCGGCACGCCGCACCCGCAGGAAATGCCGGCCGACCCAGTAACCGTCGCGGCTGATCAGACTTTCGCCATCCTGCAGGCGAGCACGTTGCAGCAGGGCGTCGTCGAGGCTTTCCACCGGGCGCACGCGGCCGAGCCAGGCGCCCAGATCGACCGGTGACTCCACCAGTTCCAGCAGGCTGCCCGGCAGGCGAGCCGCATTCTCGACCGGACTGAACAGGCGCAGCTCGCCCTGGCCGAAGCCGGAGAGGTTGCAGCCATCGAAATCTTCCAGCAGTACAGCCTGCAGATCGGCGCCAAGCACGGTTTCCACCGCCAGCTCCCAGCCCGGACGCACCCGCAAGCCATCGGCCAGACGGGGCTGGCGTTCCAGCACCTGGCTCTTCAGCCAGTCGGCAACCCCCTGACCCGGATTCAGCGCGGCCTGCTGCAAGGCTTCCAGCGAGGCGATGCGCCCGTTGAGCCGTTGCAGATCGCCCTGTGCCTGCTGCTGGGCTTGGGTGGCCTGCTGCAGTTCGTTGCGCAGCGCTTCCAGGCGTTCCTGCTGAGCGCCTTCCTCCAGCTGCAACTCTTCCAGCTGCATTTCGCTGGCGGCCAGTTGTTCGCTCAGTTCGAGGATGGCGGCATCCTGCGGATCGGCCGCCAGCTGGTCATGCTCGTCACGCAGCCGACGCTCGCGCTCGGCCAGGCGCTCCAGGCTCTGCTCCAACTGCACGATGCGCGCCTGCTGCACTTCGGCGGCGCGGCGCGGCTCGGCGCTGAGCTGGTTGAAGGCATCCCATTGTTCCTGCCAGCCGCGCATGCCCTCCTCGGCTTCTTCGAGCACGGCCTGGGATTCTTCGGCGGACAGCAGGCTGGCCTCCTGCTCGGGTTCGAGCATGGCCAGATCTTCGGTCAGGGATTCCAGCAGGGCGCGGTCCTGGCCCAGATGCTGCTCGGTTTCCTGGCGCTGCCGTTCGGCATCGCGCAGGTCGTCCTGCAACTGGCGCAGGCGCTGCTGGCCGTGGGTGATGCTCTGCTCGACCCGGGCGATGTCGCCGCCTACCGAATAGAAGCGGGCCTGCACCTGATTGAAGCGTTCGGACAGTTCATGATGGCCATCGCGGAAGCGCTCGATGCTGGCATCGGCGTTGCGCTGCTCGGCGACCAGCGCCTCGAAGGCGACTTCCTGGTCGCTGATGATCTTTTCCCGCTGACCGGCCTGCTCGTTCAGCGCCTGCCAGCGCATGGCGGTGAGCTGGGCCTTGAGTTCGCGTTCCTCGGCCTTGTAGGTCTGGTACTTCTCGGCCGCCTGGGCCTGGCGATGCAGGCGGTCGAGCTGGCGTTCCAGCTCCTCGCGCAGGTCGCCCAGGCGCGCCAGGTTTTCCTGGGTGCGGCGAATGCGGCTCTCGGTCTCGCGACGGCGCTCCTTGTACTTGGAGATGCCGGCCGCTTCCTCGATGTAGTTGCGCAGATCCTCGGGCTTGGCCTCGATCAGCTTGGAGATCATGCCCTGCTCGATGATCGAGTAGCTGCGCGGCCCCAGGCCGGTACCGAGGAAGATATCGGTGATGTCCCGCCGGCGGCACTTTACGCCGTTGAGGAAGTAGGTGTTCTGGCTGTCGCGTGTCACCCGGCGGCGGATGGATATCTCCGCGTAGGCGGCGTACTCGCCCACCAGCGTGCCGTCGGAGTTGTCGAAAATCAGCTCGATGCTGGCCTGGGTCACCGGCTTGCGGGTATTGGAGCCGTTGAAGATGACGTCGGTCATCGACTCGCCGCGCAGGTTCTTCGCCGAGCTTTCGCCCATCACCCAGCGCACCGCATCGATGATGTTGGACTTGCCGCAGCCATTGGGGCCGACCACCGCCGCCATGTTGCTGGGGAAGTGCACTGTGGTGGGATCGACGAAGGACTTGAAGCCGGCCAGCTTGATGCACTTCAGGCGCATGAACGTTCCCCGTTCGCGATAGCGGACCCTGCCCGGAGGCCGGAGGTGTGAGCCAGGGGGTGACGGCACCTGCGCCGGACCCGATCGTTCGACCCCTTCAACGTCATGGGTTTCCTTGGTAGCTGTACTGCGCGTTCGCAAAGGCGCCCGGCGGAGCCGGAAACGGCCCTGGGCAGCCAGTTGCGGCAACCTGCAAAGGCGGCGGAGTGTATCACAGGGCCAGCAGCGGAAAAGATGACCTCCGCCGGCGGATCGCGGGGGTTCAAGGCGAATCGTCACCACTCCCCCGCAGCCTGTTCAACCTCAGCGCACGGGCGTTGCGGGGGCCTAATTCAGTCCATCGATGGGGTGGTATTACGACAGGATCTGACGCCGCCCTCTTCTCATCTGCGTCGGCAGGAGTATGCTCGCTCGCCCTTGCGACCCACGCCGCTGTCTATCGTCCGTTTCCATGTCGAATTCCATCGTTCCGTTCAGTCGTCCGACCGCTGTCCTCATCCTCGCCTGCCTGGCCTGCGTCTTTGCCTCCAACCACATTGCCGCCCGCGTTGCGTTCGATGCCGGCGCCGGCGCGCTGCTGGCGATCCTGTTCCGCTCCGGGCTGGCTCTGCTGATCCTCACCACCCTGCTGCTGGTGCAGCGACAACGCTGGCGGCTGCCCGCCGGCAGCGCTGGTTGGCAATTGCTGCTGGGCCTGCTGATCGCAGCGCAGAGCCTGTGCATCTATTCGGCCGTGGCACGCATTCCGGTCGCCCTGGCGCTGCTGGTGGCCAATGCCTTTCCGATCCTGTTTGCCCTGCTAACCTGGCTGCTGGGCGGCCCGGCGCCGGGCCGGCGCACGCTGCTGTTGATGGGTATGACCATGCTCGGCCTGGTCCTGGCGCTGAACGTGCCCGTGCTGCTGAGCGGCGCCCCGGTGGAAGGCGACTGGCTGCTGGGTGTGGCGCTTTCCTTCTGCGGCGCCTGCTCCTTCGCCTGCGCGCTGTGGATCACCGACCACAAGCTTGGCGCAGTGCCCGGCGCGCTGCGCAGCCTGCTGACCATGCTGGTGGTATTTGTGGCCACCGCGCTGATCGGCGCCGGCGGCCTGATGCCCAACGGATTGACCCAGCCCGCCAGCACTTCCGGCTGGCTCGCGCTAGGCGCCCTGGCGGTGCTCTACGGCAGCGCGTTCAGCCTGCTGTTCGTGCTGTTTCCGCGCCTGGACATGGCGCACAACACGTCGGTGCTGAACGTCGAGCCGGTCGCCAGCCTGCTACTCGGCTGGCTGATCCTCGACCAGATGCTCGCCGGCATCCAGTTGCTCGGCGGCGCCCTAGTGCTGACCGGCATTGTGCTGATGAGCCTGCGGCACAGCTAGGCGCCGCCCGCCCCCGCACGGGGGTTGCGCATTACTGTCAGGCGATATGAAGGGGTGGTATTAAATCGGCGCCGCTCAGCGACCTTCGACCACTGGACGCACCCCGGCACGGGGTCAACACTCTCTGGCAATTGCCGCCGCGTCGCAGAAGGAATCGCCGATGACCCCGTCGCACCCGCTGGAAACCCGCAACGAATTCGTCGCCCGCCACCTGGGCCCGCGTGCGGCCGAGCTCGGCGCCATGCTGGAGACGCTGGGGTACGCCTCGCTTGAAGCATTGACCGACGCCGTGGTGCCGCCCGGCATCCGCCTGGACAAACCCCTGCCGCTCGACGAAGGACTGGGCGAGGCCGAGGCGCTGGCCGAGCTGCAGGCCATCGCCGCCCGCAACCGGGTATTCACCAGCTGCATCGGCCAGGGCTACTACGGCACCCACACGCCGACACCGATTCTGCGCAACCTGCTGGAAAACCCCGCCTGGTATACCGCCTACACGCCCTATCAGCCGGAGATTTCCCAGGGTCGCCTGGAGGCGCTGCTGAATTTCCAGACGATGATCAGCGACCTCACCGGCCTGCCGGTGGCCAACGCCTCGTTGCTCGACGAGGCCACCGCAGCCGCCGAGGCCATGACCTTCTGCCGGCGCCTGTCGAAGAACCGGGCCAGCAATCGCTTCTTCGCTTCCCAACGCTGCCATCCGCAGACCCTCGACCTGCTGCGCACCCGCGCCGCGCCGCTGGGTATCGAAGTGGTGGTCGGCGATGAGCTGACCCTACCCGAGACGCAGGACTATTTCGGCGCGCTGCTGCAGTACCCGACCAGCGATGGCGATGTGCACGATTACCGCGACTGTGTGGAGCACCTGCACAACGGCCAAGCCCTGGTGGCGGTGGCCACCGATCTGCTGGCGCTCACGCGGCTGACCCCGCCCGGCGAATTCGCTGCCGATGTAGCCATCGGCAGCGCCCAGCGCTTCGGCGTGCCGCTGGGCTTTGGCGGCCCGCACGCGGCCTTCTTTGCCACCCGCGAGGCCTTCAAGCGCGACATGCCCGGGCGTCTGGTGGGCGTGTCGCTGGACCGTCACGGTCAGTCGGCGCTGCGCCTGGCGATGCAGACCCGCGAGCAGCATATTCGCCGCGAGAAGGCCACCAGCAACATCTGCACCGCCCAGGTGCTGCTGGCCAACATGGCCAGCATGTATGCGGTCTACCACGGGCCGGAGGGCCTGAAGGCCATTGCGCACCGCGTGCATCGACTCACCGCCATCCTCGCCGCCGGCCTGCGCGAGCTGGGGCATGTGGTCGAGCAGCAGCACTTCTTCGACAGCCTGAGCCTGGCCAGCGGCGACGACACCAACGTGCTGCTCGAACGAGCCTGGGAAGAAGAGATCAACCTGCGCGAGATCGATGCGCAGCATCTGGGCATCGCCCTGGACGAAACCAGCACTCCGGCACTGGTGCAGCGCCTGTGGGCGGTGTTCGCCCACGACGGCCAGCGCCTGCCGGATTTCGCCGCCCTGGCCAACACGCCGGACGCGCTGCCCACCGGCCTGCTGCGCCAGTCGCCGTTCCTGCAGCACCCGGTGTTCAACCGCTACCACTCGGAAACCGAGCTGATGCGCTATCTGCGCCGTCTGGCCGACAAGGACCTGGCGCTGGACCGCGCCATGATTCCGCTGGGCTCCTGCACCATGAAGCTCAATGCCGCCAGCGAGATGCTGCCGATCACCTGGCGCGAGTTCACCGGCCTGCACCCCTTCGCCCCGGCCGAGCAGAGCGAGGGTTACCGGCAGCTCACCGCCGAGCTGGAGGCGCTGCTGTGCAGGGTCAGCGGCTACGATGCCGTCTCGCTGCAACCCAACGCCGGTTCCCAGGGCGAGTACGCCGGCCTGCTGGCGATCCGCGCCTACCACGAAAGCCGGGGCGAGCCACAGCGCGACCTGTGCCTGATCCCCGCCTCGGCCCACGGCACCAACCCCGCCACCGCCAGCATGGCCGGCATGCAGGTGCTGGTGGTGGCCTGCGATGCCAGCGGCAACGTGGACATCGATGACCTGCGCGCCAAGGCCGAAGCGCATCATCCGCACCTCGCCGCGCTGATGATCACCTACCCGTCCACCCACGGCGTGTTC
>DATJDB010000029.1:0-2461 GCA_035497635.1 Pseudomonas sp.
AGGCTTGGGATGGTTCCGCTCTGCGCGATCCTCGGCGACGGCCTGGCCGCTGGGGTCGCGGCATATCGACCGGACTGCACCACCACGCCGCGCGTTTGCTGGATCCTGCCGGCCGGGCTGTGAAAACGCACCGGGCAGTGATCTCATCCCGAAAGCCGTCGACCGTGTTGATATCATGTCCTAGAATCGCAGGGAATGTCCCGCTTGGTGTTGAAATTGACCAATCCGGCGCTGCTGTTGAGGAAGCTATGCTGCGGCGCAGTGCTGTTCAAGGGCGACGGGGCCTGCGCATTCCGACGAATTCAGCCGTCGATTCCGATCGAAAGCAGCCACCTATTCCGATCGAATCCAGCCGGGGATTCCGATGATCCCAGCCGTTTGGCGGTGCGTGTCGCGAGCGGGTTGATTTGGCCTATCGGGGGGCGGTTTCGTCAAGCCTGACCTTGTCGGCGCGGAGCTTGCGCATACTCTCTCCTTTCAACTCGATGCGGTGAGCGCCGTGGACGAGCCTGTCCAGCACGGCGTCGGCGATGGTGGGGTTGCCGATATGCTCGTGCCAGTGCGCCACCGGCACCTGGCTGGTGACGATGGTGGAGGCGCGGTCGTGGCGATCGTCGATGATCTCCATCAGGTCACGGCGCTGTTCGGCGGTGAGCGGGGTGATGGCCCAGTCGTCCAGGATTAGCAGGTGCACCCGTGCCAGGCTCTTGAGCATGCGGGCGTAGCGGCCGTCGCCGCGGGCCAGGCCGAGCGCCTCCAGCATCCTGGGTACGCGCTGGTACAGCACGGCGCGATTGTCGCGGCAGGCGCGATGGCCGAGGGCGCAGGCCAGCCAGGTTTTGCCGGTGCCGGTCGGGCCGGTGACCAGCAGGTTCCGGTGGCGTTCGATCCATTCGCCGGCGGTGAGGCGCTGGAACAGGGCGCGATCCAGTCCGCGGGCGGCGCGATGGTCGACATCTTCGGGCGTTGCCTGCTGGCGCAATCCGGCAAAGCGCAGCCGAGCGGCCAGGCGCTTGCTGTCGCGCTCCAGGGCTTCGCGGTCGACCAGCAGGGCCAGCCGATCCTCGAAGGTAAGCTCGGCGGTGTCGGGCTGTCGTCGTTGTTCCTCCAGCGCCTTGGCCATACCGGCGAGGCCGAGTTCGCGCAGGCGGTCGGTGGTGGGATGGGTCAGCATGGGGTTCTCCTCAATGGTAATAGTCGCTGCCGCGGATGTTGGCGTGCTGTGTGGGCGGCTCATCCGGCGCCGGGTCGGGGCGGAACGCGCGGTCGAGGCCATTGCGCAGGATGGACAACACCGAGCCGTAGGAGTTGGCGCCGATATCCATGCCGCGCTGGCAGGCCGCCTCCAGGCGCTCGGGGCCAGGTGATGCCCACCACGCCGGCGCGGCGCAGATACTCCGCCACCGTGTAGCGGCTGATCCCGACCATGGCAGCAATCTGGTGGCCGCTATGGCCGCAGACATGTTTGAGGCGAAGAACTTCGCGAACCTGACGCATTGGCAGTCTCTGGCCTGGCATGGCGCTCCCCGGTGGTTATGAGGGGAGAGCGTGCCGTCGGTGGATGACTGCTCGCGAACCGCGCCGTCCCCCCTACTCAGGGGTGGCTGGCTTCGATCGGAATCGGTGGCTGGCTTCCGTCGGAATCACCGGCTGGCTCGCGTCGGAATCGCCGGCTGCTTTGCGTCGGAATACGCAACGGTGCCAGCCTGTGTTCTGGCATGTTGGGGATCAATTCGTAGAGCATGCAGCCCTGGCGGAAGAGCGAGTGGCTGCGGGTTTTTGAGGTGTTTGATTTGAGCTGTCGGTCCATGCCGAGGCTCTGACCAACGGTGCCCAGCAGAGTCAGCAGCGCCATGGCGAAGGCGCTGACCAGCAGCAGCCGGTCGCGCCGGGTTGGCTCGCCGATGCGGGTCGATGAGAGGCCCATGCCGAAGCGCAGGTCTTTGGTATCGCGGAAGCTGGGTTCGATGGTCCAGCGGCGAGCATAGTGGTTGACCAGCACGGCGGCGGCCGCCTGCGGGTCGCTGGCGGCCAGGCACCACGGTTCCTTCATGCCTTTGGCATGCACACACACCACGGCGCCCACCTGCCGCCCCTGCGTCGTGACCCGGGCGTCGCGCAGTTTGCGCGCCCGTCCGCCCTGGCCCACCCGGTTGGCCGCCGGCCGCGTCTCACCATCGGCGGCGGTCACGTGGATGTTGCCGCGGAAGCGGATGACGTAGCCGAAACCCAACTCGTCCAGGAAGGCGAACAGCTTCTGATCGCCGAAACCGCGGTCGGCCAGGATCGTCACCTGGCAGCCTGCCGGCATCGTCTCAGCCAGGCGATACAAGCAGGCATCCTCATAGTCGTTGCGCCGGGTTGCGACCTCCTCTTTCCATACCGTCAGCCAGATCAGCGGCGCTGCCCGGCCGTGGCTGGTCACCAGGCTCAGCACCAGGGTCGATTGGCCGTCATGGTC
>DATJDB010000030.1:0-24493 GCA_035497635.1 Pseudomonas sp.
TGGGCTCCCCTCACCCGGAACAGTCGCCCGGCCCCTTGGCCGCGAAACAAGACGGATGCCTATGAACCCGAATTTTCTGGATTTCGAACAGCCGATTGCCGACCTGCAGGCCAAAATCGAAGAGCTGCGCCTGGTGGGCAACGACAACTCGCTGAACATCGGAGAAGAGATCGGTCGTCTGCAGGAAAAGAGCCTGTCGCTGACCGCCAGCATCTTCAGCGACCTGTCCAGCTGGCAGATCGCGCAACTGGCGCGCCATCCCAAGCGTCCCTACACCCTGGACTACATCAGCCACATCTTCGGCGAATTCGAAGAGCTGCACGGCGACCGCCACTTCTCCGATGACGCCGCCATTGTTGGTGGCGTGGCGCGCCTGGGCGAACGCCCGGTGATGATCATCGGTCACCAGAAGGGCCGTGACGTGCGCGAGAAGGTTCGCCGCAATTTCGGCATGCCGCGTCCGGAAGGCTACCGCAAGGCCTGCCGCCTGATGGAAATGGCCGAACGCTTCAAGATGCCGATCCTGACCTTCATCGACACCCCCGGTGCCTACCCGGGCATCGATGCCGAGGAGCGCAACCAGAGCGAGGCCATCGCCTGGAACCTGCGCGTCATGGCGCGCCTGAAGACCCCGATCATTGCCACCGTCATCGGTGAGGGTGGTTCCGGTGGCGCGCTGGCCATCGGCGTGTGCGACCAGTTGAACATGCTGCAGTACTCCACCTATGCGGTGATTTCGCCGGAAGGCTGCGCCTCGATTCTCTGGCGCACTGCCGAGAAGGCACCGGAAGCTGCCGAGGCCATGGGCATCACCGCCGAGCGCCTCCGCGAGCTGGGCATCGTCGATGAGATCATCAACGAGCCGCTGGGCGGCGCCCATCGTGATCCGGGCAGCATGGCCGCCAGCCTGCGCGACAAGCTGAATGCGCAACTGGATATGCTGCAGGGCCTGGATACCGACAGCTTGCTCACGCGCCGCTACGAGCGGCTGATGAGCTACGGCGTGGCCTGATCGGTTCGCCCCGTTGCATCTTCGGAGCCGACGTTCAGTCGGCTCCTTGCTTTCTGTCCCCTGGCCTCGCTAGCCTGCCGCCATGACTCTTGCCGACCGCCTGCTTTCCGCTCTCGCGCCCTGGCGCTGCGCGCCTGCCTGGCGTGTGGCCTTTTCCGGCGGGCTGGATTCCACCGTCCTGCTGCATTTGCTGGCTGAATGGCGCGGCAATGAAGCGCTGCCGCCGCTGTCGGCCATCCACGTTGTCCACGGTTTGCAGGCGGCCGCCGAACGCTGGCCGGCCCATTGCCAGGCGGTGTGCGAGCAATGGGGGATCGAGCTGCAGACGGTTCCGGTCACCGTGGACCGAAACGTCGCCAGCCTGGAGCAGGCGGCGCGAATGGCGCGCTATGACGCCTTCGCCGACATCCTGCGTCCTGATGAAATCCTGCTGACTGCCCAACACCGCGACGATCAGGCCGAGACGCTGTTGTTTCGCCTGTTGCGTGGCGCCGGGGTGCGTGGCCTGGGCGGTATGCCGATCAATCGCCCGCTTGGAGCGGGGCGTCTGGTGCGCCCCCTGCTGGATATTTCCCGCGCCGAGCTGGAGGGCTACGCTCGCCACCACGACCTGCGCTGGGTGGAAGACCCGTCCAACAGCGATACCCGCTTTGCCCGCAACTTCCTGCGCCAGAAGGTCATGCCGCAGCTGGCCGCTCACTGGCCGGGAGCGACCGGCAACCTGGCGCGCAGCGCCGCTCATCTGCGCGAGGCGGATGCCTTGCTGGGCGAGCTGGCCGACCTCGATTTGGTCGCGGCTCGTGAGTCGCCGCCGTGGCCTTGGCTGCCAGTACCTTCGCTACGGTTAGCGCCCTTGCTGGCGCTGTCCGAGGCGCGTCAGCGCAACGCATTGCGGCACTGGCTGGCGCCGCTGACGCTTCTGCCAGACAGCGATCACTGGGCCGGTTGGGCGTGCTTGCGCGATGCCGCGGATGATCGTGCGCCACGCTGGCGACTGGAGACGGGCGAGTTGCGGCGCAGCGCCGGACGGCTGTGGTGGCTGAGCGACGCCTGGCTGGAAACGCCGCGTCTGAATGCGGCCTATGCGGGCGCAGAAGTCGAGTTGCCGGGCAATGGTCGGGTCGGTTGGCAGGGCGACCTGCCGCCCGGTGAGCTGCGCTTGACCTATCGGCAAGGGGGCGAACGGCTTTGCCTGGCGGGACGCGGTACGCGCGACCTGAAGCGGCTTCTGAACGAAAGTGGTCTGCCACCTTTCGTGCGTGAGCGTTTGCCACTGCTGCTGCGCGGCGACGAGCTGTTGGCGGTGGCCAATCTGCCCGTGCTGCGTGCCGCAGAGGTACAAGGCCGTCTGTGCTGGGAATGTCCGAAGGGCCAACCTCGGGTTTGAGCTGACTGGCTGATTCCGGTAGACTGCGCTCCCGTCTTAATACAGCTTCTGCGGCTTCTCCTGGAACCCGTGGCTGCTGGCTATTGTCGCATTGCGCAATCGCTCCTTCGCATACCCCGCGGCGCCGGCCGCTTACTAACGCAAACTTCTAGGGTTTTTCATGACGCGCTACATCTTCGTCACGGGTGGTGTTGTTTCTTCATTGGGGAAAGGCATCGCCTCGGCTTCATTGGCGGCCATCCTGGAGGCGCGGGGCCTGAAGGTCACCATGCTGAAACTTGACCCCTACATCAACGTGGACCCGGGCACCATGAGCCCGTTCCAGCACGGTGAGGTCTTCGTCACCCACGACGGCGCCGAAACCGACCTGGATCTAGGCCACTACGAGCGTTTCATCCGCACGCGGATGACCCAGAACAACAACTTCACCACCGGCCGCGTCTATGCCGACGTGCTGCGCAAGGAGCGCCGGGGTGATTACCTGGGCGCCACCATCCAGGTGATTCCGCACATCACCGACGAGATCAAGCGTCGCGTGATCAAGGGCGCCGGCGATGCCGACGTGGCCCTGGTGGAAATCGGCGGCACCGTGGGCGACATCGAATCCCAGCCGTTCCTCGAAGCGATTCGTCAACTGCGCGTGGAAGTGGGCGCCAAGCGCGCCATGCTCATGCACCTGACGCTGGTGCCATACATCGCCACCGCCGGCGAAACCAAGACCAAGCCAACCCAGCATTCCGTGAAGGAGCTGCGCTCCATCGGCCTGCAGCCGGACGTGCTGGTCTGCCGCTCCGAGAATCCCATCGACGTATCCTCGCGCCGCAAGATCGCGTTGTTCACCAACGTGGAAGAGCGTGCGGTTATCAGCCTGCCGGACGCCGACACTATCTACCGCATTCCGGGCATCCTGCATGCCCAGGGTCTGGATGACTACGTGCTCGAGCGCTTCGGCCTGGAGTGCGATAGCGCCGACCTGTCCGAGTGGGAGCGCGTGGTGGATGCCAAGCTCAATCCCGAGAAAGACGTCACCATCGCCATGGTCGGCAAGTACATGGAGCTGCTGGACGCCTACAAGTCGCTGATCGAAGCGCTGAACCACGCCGGCATCCAGAGCCGCACCAAGGTCAACCTGCGCTACATCGATTCCGAAGACATCGAGAATCAGGGCACCGGTCTGCTGGAAGGTGTCGACGCCATCCTGGTCCCCGGCGGCTTCGGTCTGCGTGGCGTGGAAGGCAAGATCAAGACCGTGCAGTACGCCCGCGAGAACAAGATCCCCTACCTGGGCATCTGCCTGGGCATGCAGGTGGCGGTCATCGAATACGCCCGCAACGTGCTGGGCTGGAGCGATGCCAATTCCACTGAGTTCGACAAGTCCAGCCAGCATCCGGTGGTGGGTCTGATCACCGAATGGCAAGATTCCACCGGTTCCGTGGAAACCCGTACCGATGCCTCCGATCTGGGCGGCACCATGCGCCTGGGCGCGCAGGAATGTCGTCTGGAAGCCGGCTCCAAGGTGGCCGCCGCCTATGGCGCCGAAGTGGTCGAAGAGCGCCACCGTCACCGCTACGAAGTGAACAACAACCTGCTGCCGCGCCTGACCGAGGCCGGTCTGAAGGTCTCCGGCCGTTCCATGGACGGCGCGCTGGTCGAAGTGGTCGAAGCACCGAACCATCCGTGGTTCGTGGCCTGCCAGTTCCACCCGGAATTCACCTCCACCCCGCGTGATGGCCATCCGCTGTTCAGTGGCTTCGTCAATGCGGCGCTGGCCTACAAGGCGAACAAGGCATGACCCAGAAGATCATCCGTGTCGGCAACATCGAGATTGCCAACGACAAACCGTTCGTGCTGTTCGGCGGCATCAACGTGCTGGAGTCCCGTGATCTGGCGATGCGTTCCTGCGAGGAATACGTGCGGGTTACCGAGAAGCTCGGCATCCCCTACGTGTTCAAGGCCAGCTTCGACAAGGCCAACCGCTCCTCGGTGACCTCCTTCCGTGGCCCCGGCCTGGAAGAGGGCATGAAGATCTTCGAGGAAGTGAAGAAGACCTTCGGCGTGCCAGTCATCACCGATGTGCATGAGCCCTACCAGGCTGCTCCGGTGGCTGAGGTCTGCGACATCATCCAGCTGCCGGCCTTCCTGTCGCGTCAGACCGATCTGGTCGTGGCCATGGCCAAGACCGGCGCGGTGATCAACATCAAGAAGGCGCAGTTCCTCGCCCCGCAGGAGATGAAGCACATCCTGCGCAAGTGCGAGGAAGCTGGTAACGACCAACTGATTCTCTGCGAGCGCGGTTCCAGCTTCGGCTACAACAACCTGGTCGTCGATATGCTCGGCTTCGGCATCATGAAGCAGTTCGAGTACCCGGTGTTCTTCGACGTTACCCACGCGCTGCAGATGCCGGGCGGTCGCGCCGATTCCGCCGGCGGTCGCCGCGCCCAGGTTACCGATCTGGCCAAGGCCGGTCTGTCCCAGGGTCTGGCCGGCCTGTTCCTGGAAGCGCATCCGGATCCGGACAACGCCAAGTGCGACGGCCCCTGTGCCCTGCGTCTGGACAAGCTGGAACCCTTCCTCACCCAGCTCAAGCAGTTGGATGACATGATCAAGCAATTCCCCACTATCGAGACCGCTTGAGGCCCGCGCCGCAAGCCCAGCCTTTCACTGGAGTGTTAGCAAGCATGGCAAAAATCGTCGACATCAAGGGCCGTGAAGTCCTGGACTCCCGCGGTAACCCGACCGTGGAAGCCGACGTGATTCTCGACAGCGGCATCGTGGGTAGCGCATGCGCCCCGTCCGGCGCCTCCACCGGTTCGCGCGAAGCACTGGAACTGCGCGATGGCGACAAGAGCCGTTACCTGGGCAAGGGCGTGCTGAAGGCTGTGGGCAATGTCAACGGTCCGATCCGTGACCTGCTGCTGGGCAAGGACCCGGCCGACCAGAAGGCTCTGGACCGCGCCATGATCGAACTGGACGGTACCGAGAACAAGGCCACCCTGGGCGCCAACGCCATCCTCGCCGTGTCCCTGGCCGCCGCCAAGGCCGCCGCCAAGGCCAAGGGCGTGCCGCTGTACGCGCACATCGCCGACCTGAACGGTACCCCCGGTGTCTACTCCATGCCGGTGCCGATGATGAACATCATCAACGGCGGCGAGCATGCCGACAACAACGTCGACATCCAGGAATTCATGGTTCAGCCGGTCGGCGCCAAGACCTTCGCCGACGCGCTGCGCATGGGTGCCGAGATATTCCATCACCTGAAAGCCGTGCTGAAGGCCCGTGGCCTGAACACCGCGGTGGGTGACGAAGGCGGCTTTGCGCCGAACCTGGCCTCCAACGAGGACGCTCTGGCCGCCATCGCCGAGGCCGTGGCCAACGCCGGCTACAAGCTGGGCACCGACATCACCCTGGCCCTGGACTGCGCGTCTTCCGAGTTCTACAAGGACGGTCAGTACGACCTGGCCGGCGAAGGCAAGGTGTTCAGCGCCGAAGGTTTCGCCGACTATCTGGCCGGTCTGACCCAGCGCTACCCGATCATCTCCATCGAAGACGGCATGGACGAATCCGACTGGGCCGGCTGGAAGGTGCTGACCGACAAGATCGGCGCCAAGGTGCAACTGGTCGGCGACGACCTGTTCGTCACCAACACCAAGATCCTCAAGCGCGGCATCGACGAACAGATCGGCAACTCGATCCTGATCAAGTTCAACCAGATCGGTTCGCTGACCGAGACCCTGGAAGCCATCCAGATGGCCAAGGCCGCCGGCTTCACCGCGGTGATCTCGCACCGCTCCGGTGAAACCGAGGACAGCACCATCGCCGACCTGGCTGTCGGTACTGCCGCTGGCCAGATCAAGACCGGCTCCCTGTGCCGTTCCGACCGCGTGTCCAAGTACAACCAGCTGCTGCGTATCGAAGAGCAGCTGGGCGGCAAGGCGCCGTACAAGGGTCGTGCCGAATTCCGCGGCTGATAGCCGACGGTAAAGAAAAGGGCAGCGCAGGCTGCCCTTTTTGTCACCCCGGCTTTTGTGGGAGCGGCTTCAGCCGCGATGTTTTCGTACAGAACACTGAAGAGCTCGCGACTGAAGTCGCTCCTACAGGTTCGTGCGGTCACTAGCCGTCCGGGCATGCAGGCATTACCTTAGCTCCCCTCACTCTGGCTGGGTCGATTCATGTTGAGACCTTTCTACCTGTTGCTTGCTGTCCTGGTGCTGCTGCTTGCCGGCCTGCAATACCGGCTGTGGCTGGGCGATGGCGGCGTGGCGCAGATTCGCGACATGAACCGGCAGATCGAGGCCCAGCGCAGCGAGAATGCCCGGCTGCTGGAGCGCAACCGCATCCTTGAAGCCGAGGTGCAGGAACTCAAACAGGGTCTGGAAACCGTCGAGGAACGGGCCCGACACCAACTGGGCATGGTCAAAGAGGGCGAAACCCTCTTTCAGTTGACGGAATGACTGCGGATTCCCTGCCGGCCTTCTGGGCCGTGATCCCCGCAGCCGGCATTGGCAGCCGCATGCGCGCCGACCGTCCCAAGCAGTACTTGACGCTGGCCGGTCGCACAATCCTCGAACACACCCTGGCCTGCTTTCTCGATCACCCCGGCCTCAAGGGTGTGGTCGTCAGCCTGGCCGAGGACGATCCGTTCTGGCCGCATCTGTCCTGTTCCCGCGATCCGCGTATCCACCGTGCGCCGGGCGGCAGCGAGCGTGCCGATTCAGTGTTCAACGCCTTGCTGTGTCTGGTCGAGCTGGGCGCCAGCGAGGACGATTGGGTGCTGGTGCACGATGCGGCGCGTCCCAACCTGGCACGCAGCGATCTGGATAACCTGCTGGCGGTGCTGGCTGACGATCCGGTTGGCGGCCTGCTGGCGGTGCCGGCCCGCGATACCCTCAAGCGCGCGGGACCGGATGGACGGGTGCGGGAAACCGTGGACCGCTCGGTAATCTGGCAGGCCTATACCCCGCAGATGTTTCGCCTGGCACCGTTGCAGCACGCGCTGGCCGATGCCCGGGTGGCCGGTGTGGCGGTTACCGACGAGGCCTCCGCTATGGAGTGGGCCGGACTGGCGCCGCACCTGGTGGAGGGCCGCGCCGACAACCTCAAGGTCACCCGCCCCGAAGACCTGCAATGGCTGGCGCAGCGCTGGAGCAAGTGAAATCCAGGCGAAAGCCAACAAGGGCGGTCGGCGTTGTTCCGGCCGCCGGCAGGCCTTGGCACGAGGGTGGCCAACGTGAAACGTTAACCACCCTACGTCTGCACCGCGCCTAATACCGATAGATTGCCACCGCTCCGCTGCGGCTCGGCATGCGCTCCTCTGGCACCACCACCACCTCGCCGCCCTGCTGGATGGTCCAGCTGGCCAGTTCCTCCAGCAGGTCCGCGCAATTGCTCTGGTCGCTGTCCACTTCCAGCGCCTGGCCGGCGTTCTGGTCGGCGTGGCCAGGAATCTTGCGATCGGCCTCCACCAGCAGAGTGGCGACCCGTCCTTCGCGGGTGGCCTGGGCGATCAGGTTGAGCTGGTCGCTGGACTGGCCACGGCTGGCCAGCGCCTGGAATTGCCCCACCAGTCCTTCCAGGCGCTTCAGATAGCGCGGCTGCATCACCTGCCAGCTTTTATCACGCAGTTGCTGATCATTGAGCAGGCCGGGGTCCAGCGGTATGCCTTCCGGCAGTAGGAACTCGTTGCGGCTGAGCGCGCGGAACAGCGCCTGATTCTCCGGGAGCGCGGCCAGCAGCAGCGGCAGCTCGGTGGGGCGGCTGTGGCATTCCAGAATGGCCTTGTCCACCAGGCGGAAGAAGCGCTCACGATCGCTGTTGATCTCGTCCTGCTTGCCGGAGCCGCCGCTTTCGGCGTGCATCAAGCCGGCGCGTTCGCTGGCGCGCCCATAGCCTTGCGGCAGCCCGCTCTGGCCTTTCTCGGTCAGCTCACTGCCCAGCGCCGCTTCCAGCGTTTGCGGCACACTCTCGGCCAGCGGCACCCGGCTGATGCCGTCGCGGTTGCCTTCATACAGGCGTACTCGTTCCAGGGTCAGACAAAGAATCTGGTAGCGGTCGGCGGATTGCACGATGCGCACCAGCGGGCGAATGCTGGGGCGATCATTGACCACGGCTAGCTCCGGAACGCGGCGCTGCAAATGAAACACATGGAAATGGCCAGGCGCGCTGAAGGCGGCCAGGCCATCGAGGCCGTGATTCCAGAATTCCTGGGCCAGGGCCAGTGTGCGCAAGGGTTTCAGCAGATCCTCGATCAGCGCTTCGCTGACGTCCTTGCGCTCGCGCAGCAGGCCTTCCAGTTGGCGGATCAGGGCCTTGAAGCGGATCGGATCCTGTTCCCGCTCGGGGAAGGTGCGGTGGGTGGGCTGGTAGAGGGACAGGCAGGGTGTGGCGCTTTCGGTAAGCAGTTGGCGAAGGGATTCGCGGGTGAGCAACGCAGCCATGACGATCTCCTTTGAGGGTCAGGAAAGGTTCACAGTTGATGCTTGCCGATCAGATGATCCAGTGCGTTGCCCAGCTTGGTGGTTGCGCCGGTGATGGCCAGCTCCAGGGATTCGGCCTTGTGGGTGACCGACAGCGGGTCATGGTTCTTCAGGCGCGCCTCGATCTGGCAGCGCTTGTCCTGGGCGCCGCCCTTGCCGCCGTTCTCGTCGTGGAGATGCACTTGCAGGCGGGTCAGGTAATGGTCGAAACGGGTCAGCGTGCTGGCCAGCGAGGCGCGCACCCGATCCTCCAGGCCCTGGCTGACGTCGATACTGTGGTTGCTGTGAACCTGGATGAGCATGGGGGTCTCCTTTCAGATATTCAGCGGGCCGAATAGCCAGGATGCCGGGTCGCTCACTGGAAGGCTGATATGCTCTAGCGTCGTCAACGCCACAGGAACATGCTCATGACCATCCGCTCACGCGCCGCGGTTGCCTTCGCCGCCAATCAGCCCCTGCAGATCGTTGAAGTGGATGTGGAACCGCCACGTGCCGGCGAGGTGCTGGTGCGCATCGTCGCCACCGGGGTCTGCCACACCGATGCCTACACGCTCTCCGGGCAGGACTCCGAAGGCGTGTTCCCCTGCATTCTAGGTCACGAAGGGGGAGGTATCGTGGAAGCCGTGGGCGAGGGCGTTACCTCGGTGGCGGTAGGCGACCATGTGATTCCGCTCTACACCGCCGAGTGCGGCGCCTGCAAGTTTTGCACGTCCGGCAAGACCAACCTGTGCAGCTCGGTGCGCGAAACCCAGGGCAAGGGCCTGATGCCTGACGGCACCACGCGTTTCAGCTACCAGGGTCAGCCGGTTTATCACTACATGGGTTGCTCGACATTTTCCGAATACACCGTGCTGCCCGAGGTGTCGGTCGCGAAGATTCCCAAGGAGGCGCCGCTGGAAAAGGTTTGCCTGCTGGGCTGTGGCGTGACGACCGGCATCGGTGCGGTGCTCAACACCGCCAAGGTTGAAGAGGGCGCCACGGTGGCCGTCTTCGGGCTGGGGGGCATCGGCCTGGCGGCGATCATCGGCGCGAAGATGGCCAAGGCCAGCCGCATCATTGCCATCGACATCAATCCGGACAAGTTCGCCATCGCCAGGGAGTTGGGCGCCACGGATTGTGTGAATCCCAAGGACCATGACAAGCCGATCCAGAATGTGGTGGTGGACATGACCGACGGCGGCGTCGATTACAGCTTCGAGTGCGTCGGCAACGTGCAGCTGATGCGTGCCGCGCTGGAGTGCTGCCACAAGGGCTGGGGCGAGTCCACCATCATCGGTGTGGCGCCGGCCGGCGCGGAGATCAGCACCCGTCCGTTCCAACTGGTTACCGGTCGTGTCTGGCGCGGCTCGGCGTTTGGCGGGGTCAAGGGCCGTACCGAACTGCCGGGGTATGTCGAGAAGGCGCAGCGGGGCGAAATTCCGCTGGATACCTTCATTACCCACAACATGCCGCTGGAAAAGATCAATGAAGCCTTCGCGCTGATGCATGAAGGCAAGAGCATCCGCACGGTCATTCATTTCAACAATGGAAGCGAGCAGCCATGAGCCTGGACATCATCGCCAGAAACAAATGCTTCGGCGGCTGGCAGCAGCGCTGCCGACACCATTCCAAGATGCTCGACTGTGCAATGACCTTCTCGGTGTACCTGCCGCCCCAGGCCGTGAAAGGCGCGCGCCTTCCAGTGCTTTACTGGCTGTCCGGATTGACCTGCACGGACGAGAACTTCACTCACAAGGCCGGCGCCCAGCGGGTAGCCGCCGAGCTGGGGCTGGTGCTGGTGATGCCGGATACCAGCCCGCGCGGTGAAGGCGTGCCGGATGATCCGGATGGCGCCTGGGACTTCGGCCTGGGCGCCGGTTTCTACGTGAACGCCACACAGCAGCCCTGGGCGCAGCATTACCGCATGCACGACTACGTGGTCAGCGAATTGCCGGCGCTGATCGAGGCCAATTTTCCGGTGTCGGATGCGCGCGCGATCAGCGGGCATTCCATGGGCGGCCACGGCGCGCTGGTCTGTGCGTTGCGCAACCCGGGCGTCTATCGCTCGGTATCGGCATTTTCGCCCATCGGCAACCCGATCAGTTGCCCCTGGGGCGAGAAGGCATTCACCCACCTGCTGGGCGATGACCATGCCGCCTGGAAGGCCTGGGATGCCTGTGCGCTGATCGCTGCCACACGAGGCAAGGAGTGCGCGCGTCTGCCGATTCTGGTGGATCAGGGCGAAGACGATGAGTTCCTCAGCCTGCAACTCAAGCCGGATGTGCTCAGGGCCAGCGCCGAGGCCAGCGATTATCCGCTGACGCTGCGCCGCCAGCCCGGCTACGACCACAGCTACTTCTTCATCGCCACCTTCATCGAGGATCACCTGCGTTATCACGCCGAACGGCTGGCGTGAGCGCGCGTGGCCGAGCGCCCGCACTGGGAGTCGGGTAGAATCACGCCCCGTTTTCATCAGGGCACTCTTTCATGCGTATCGGCCACGGTTACGACGTTCACCGCTTCGGCGAGGGCGATTTCATCACCCTTGGCGGAGTGCGGATTCCCCACAAGTTCGGGCTGGTTGCCCACTCCGACGGCGACGTGCTGCTGCATGCGCTGAGCGACGCGCTGCTGGGTGCTGTCGCGCTGGGTGACATCGGTAAGCATTTCCCGGACACCGACCCGACCTTCAAGGGCGCCGACAGCCGCGTGCTGCTGCGTCAGGTGCTCACGCTGGTGCGGGAAAAGGGCTGGCAGGTCGGCAACGTGGACACCACCATCGTCGCCCAGGCGCCAAAGATGGCGCCGCATATCCAGACCATGCGCGAGCGCATCGCCGAGGACCTGCAGGTGACGCTGGACCAAGTGAACGTCAAGGCCACTACCACCGAGAAGCTCGGCTTCACCGGCCGCGAGGAAGGCATCGCCGTACATGCAGTGGCCCTGCTGCTGCCGCTATGACCGAGGCCGAACTGCTCGGGCCGCGCGCCCATGGGGAACCCTGCGGCAGCGCAATGCTCAAGGAAACCGCCGAGGACTTTCAGGTCGATGAGGTGCTGGACATTCCGCTCAGCGGCACTGGCGAGCACCTCTGGCTGTGGGTCGAGAAACGCAACCTGAATACCGAGGATGCCGCGCGGCGTATCGCCAAGGCCGCGCGCCTGCCGATCAAGGCCGTCAGCTACGCGGGCTTGAAAGATCGTCAAGCGCTGACCCGGCAATGGTTCAGCCTGCATCTGCCCGGCAAGACCGATCCCGATCTGAGTGCCGCCGAAGATGACAGCCTGCGTCTACTCAAGCAGGTCCGTCACAGCCGCAAGCTGCAGCGTGGCGCCCATGCCGCCAACGGCTTCACCCTGCGGCTGACCCATCTGCAGGCCGACCGCGAAGCGCTGGAACAGCGGCTGTTACGCATCCAGGCCGAGGGCGTGCCGAACTATTTCGGTCTGCAGCGCTTCGGTTTCGATGGCGGTAACGTGCTGCAGGCCCGTGACTTCGCGGCCCGGAATGAACTGCCGGTGCAGCGCAATCTGCGCTCACGGCTGCTGTCGGCGGCGCGCAGTTATCTGTTCAACCGGACGCTGGCCGCGCGGGTGGCCGAGGGCAGCTGGAATCGCGCGCAGGTAGGCGATCTGCTGGCCTTCACCGACAGCCGCAGCTTCTTTCCCGCCGGCGAGGCGGAATGCAGCGATCCGCGCCTGGACATCCTCGACCTGCATCCCACCGGCCCGTTGTGGGGGGAGGGCGATACGCCAGCCTCGGATGCGCCGGGGGCGCTGGAGCACCAACTTCTGGAGCAGGAACCCGAACTCTGCGCCTGGCTGCAAAAGGCGGGCATGGGTCAGGAACGGCGCATCCTGCGCCTCCCCATCGTTGGCCTGGCGTGGCATTATCCAGCGCCTGACATTCTGCAACTGAGCTTCGTCCTGCCGTCCGGCTGTTTCGCCACCGCTGTGGTGCGCGAGCTGCTCGAGCTGACCCCGGTGGGACCGACGGATTCTTCATGCGTATTCTGATTGCCAACGACGACGGGGTGCATGCGCCGGGCCTGGTCGCGCTGCACGATGCCCTGGCTGACTATGCCGACTGCTCGGTGATTGCGCCGATGCGCGACATGAGCGGCGCCAGCAGCTCGCTGACCCTGGATCGTCCCCTGCATCCTGAGTGGATGCCCAACGGCTTCATCGGCGTGGACGGCACGCCCACCGACTGCGTGCACCTGGGCCTCAACGGCTTGCTCGATGACAAGCCCGACCTGGTGGTATCCGGCATCAACCTGGGCGCCAACCTCGGAGACGATGTGCTTTACTCCGGCACGGTGGCGGCGGCCATCGAGGGTCGCTTCACCGGCAAGCCCGCCTTCGCCTTTTCCCTGCTGTCGCGTAGCCCGGACAACCTGCCGAGCGCGGCGCATGTCGCGCGCACGCTGGTCGCCAATCATCACCGGCTCGATCTGCCGCCGCGCACGGTACTCAGTGTGAACATCCCGAACCTGCCGCTGGGGCATATCCGTGGCATCCGTCTGACCCGTCTGGGCCACCGTGCTTGCGCCGCGCCGCCGGTCAAGGTAGTCAACCCGCGCGGCAAGGAAGGCTACTGGATCTCGGTGGCTGGCGATGCGGAGGACGGCGGTCCGGGAACCGATTTCCATGCGGTAATGCAGGGCTACGTTTCGGTGACACCGCTTCAGCTGGACCGTACTTTTCACGAGGCCTTCAGGGGACTCGATACCTGGCTGGAGGATTTGTTGTGATCAACCGCGAGCCACGCCTCGCCCATCGTGGCATCGGTATGACGTCGCAGCGCACGCGGGAACGTCTGATCCAGCGGCTGTACGAAGAAGGCCTGTCCGATGCACGGGTGCTGGAAGTGATTCGTCGCACGCCGCGCCACCTGTTCGTCGACGAGGCTCTGGCGCACCGCGCCTACGAGGACACTGCGCTGCCGATCGGCCATAACCAGACCATTTCCCAGCCCTATATCGTCGGACGCATGACCGAGCTGTTGCTGGCCGCCGGGCCGCTGGACAAGGTGCTGGAGATCGGCACCGGTTCCGGCTACCAGACGGCGGTGCTGGCCCAACTGGTGGAGCGGGTATTCTCCGTGGAGCGCATCCAGGCCCTGCAGGACCGCGCCAAGGAGCGCCTGCAAGAACTGGAATTGCGCAACGTGGTCTTCCGCTGGGGCGATGGCTGGGAAGGTTGGCCGGCGCTGGCGCCGTACAACGGGATCCTGGTCACCGCAGCGGCTGCGCAGGTGCCGCAGGCACTGCTGGATCAGCTGGCGCCGGGTGGCCGGCTGGTGATTCCGGTGGGCGGTAACGGTCATGATCAGCAATTGCTGCTGATTACTCGGGACGAGCAGGGCTTCAGCCGGCAGGTACTCGATCCGGTGCGTTTCGTGCCGTTGCTCAGTGGCCCGCTGGCCTGATTCACATGGAAGGGATATGAAGAGTTCGCTTCTGCTGTACATCAAGGGAATGGCCATGGGCGCCGTGGACGTGGTCCCCGGTTTCTCAGGCGGCACCATGGCGCTGATCACCGGCATCTACGACCGGTTGCTGGCCGCCCTGGCCGCCATCCCGCAGGCGCTGGGGTTGTTCGTGCGCGGTCGTATCAGGCAGGCCTGGCAGGCCTGCGACGCCAGTTTCCTGCTGGTGCTGCTGTTGGGCATCGCCACCAGCATCTTCAGCCTGGCCAAGGGCATCAGTTACCTGATGGACCATCACCCCATTCCGCTCTGGTCGTTCTTCTTCGGGTTGGTAATGGTGTCTGTGTGGCTGGTGGGTCGCGAAGTCAGCCGCTGGCGCTGGGATCGTCTGCTCGGTCTGGCAGCCGGTACCGCATTCGCCATCTGGATCACTTTGGCCTCGCCGTTGCAACTGACCGCCGATCCCGTGACGCTGTTCTTCGCTGGTGCGCTGGCCATCTGCGCCATGATCCTGCCGGGCATCTCGGGCAGCTTCATTCTGGTGCTGCTGGGGCTGTATCCGGCGGTGCTCGGGGCGCTGAAGAGCTTAGATCTGCCGATGCTGGCGGTCTTCGCGGCCGGCTGCGCGCTGGGTCTGATGAGCTTTTCCCGGCTGCTCAACTGGTTGCTGACGCATGTTCGCGATCTGACCTTGGCCTTTCTGTGCGGCATCATCCTCGGTTCGCTTGGCAAGGTCTGGCCGTGGAAGCAGACGCTGACCTGGCAGACCAACGGCCGTGGCGAGTCCTACCCCTTGCTGCAGGAGAACCTGCTACCGGAGCGCTATGCGACTCTCAGCGGGCAGGATCCCCAGCTGCTTCTGGCGCTATCGCTGGCCGTGCTGGCTATCGTGCTGGTGCTGGGCATCGAATGGGCGGGGCGACGCTCCGCCAACGCGCAGCCGGGGCTGGCGGACTGATGAATAGCGGGAGGGCCGCTTGAATCGAGCGAAGCCTGGTTACCTGGCGCTACTGATCGGTGGCGCCGTACTGGCTGCCAGCCTGCTCGGTGGCTGCGCCTCCTCGCCACCGGGCGGGGTGCAGGTAGTCGACCGCAATCAGGGTGCCTACATACGCGAGCCCCTGCGCCGCGGCCGCTACCTGGTGCGCCCCGGCGACACGCTCTACTCCATTGCCTTCCGTTTCGGCTGGGACTGGAAGACGCTCGCTACCCATAACGGAATCGGTGCGCCCTATCTTTTGCGCCCCGGTGATTATGTACGCTTCGATGGCCCGCTCAAGAGCGAAGCTTCCCGACGGACGGTTAGTGCGGCCTCGCGGCCCAAGACACCCATCCCGTCCAGCGCCAAGGCGACGCCACCGGCTACCTCACCGCCGGCTGCCAAACCCAGCGCGGCCGCAGTTGCTCGACCTCGCGCGCCACAAGCGCCGGTTCGCATTCCTGCAACCCGCTCCGCTGCTGCCTGGACATGGCCTTCACTGGGAACCATGGTTGGGCGCTTTGCTCCAAACGGTAGTTTGAATAAAGGAATTGATATAGCGGGGGAATTAGGACAGCCTGTTTTCGCCGCATCGGATGGCTTGGTGGTGTACGCCGGGAGTGGTTTGCGGGGCTACGGCGAGCTATTGATCATCAAGCATGACGATGTGTATGTGAGCGCTTACGGGCATAACCGTAGGCTGTTGGTGCGGGAGGGACAGCAGGTCAAGGCCGGGCAGACCATTGCGGAAATGGGCTCGACAGGTACTGACCGGGTGAAGCTCCACTTCGAGATTCGCCGTCAGGGCAAACCTGTCGATCCACTGCAATATCTACCGCGGCGTTGATCCGCAGCCCATCCCGCGAGCGGATGGGCTCTGGTGTACTAGGGAAAGTGCATCTGAGCTGTTGTCGAACTCAGTAAGGGACAATAACAATGGCACTCAAAAAAGAAGCGCCTGAGTTTGATGTCGACGACGAAGTGCTCCTCTTGGAGCCGGCCCTCGTTCTCGATGAAATCGAGGAAAACGAGAAGTCCATCGTCAGCGCCAGGATCAAACCGGCGACATCTTCAGCCAGGCAACACAAGCATATCGACTATAGTCGGGCACTCGATGCCACACAGCTCTATCTCAATGAAATCGGTTTCTCGCCTCTTCTGACTCCCGAGGAGGAGGTCTATTTTGCGCGACTCGCGCAGCGGGGCGATCCCGCCGGGCGCAAGCGCATGATCGAAAGCAACTTGCGTCTGGTGGTGAAAATCGCCCGACGCTACGTCAACCGGGGTCTTTCGCTGCTCGATCTGATCGAGGAGGGGAACCTGGGGCTGATCCGGGCGGTGGAGAAGTTCGACCCGGAACGCGGCTTCCGTTTCTCGACCTATGCGACCTGGTGGATTCGCCAGACGATCGAACGGGCCATCATGAATCAGACCCGCACGATCCGGTTGCCGATTCACGTGGTCAAGGAACTCAACGTCTACCTGCGGGCCGCCCGCGAGCTGACGCAGAAGCTCGACCATGAGCCATCCGCCGAGGACATCGCCAATCTCCTCGAGCGGCCGGTGTCGGAGGTCAAGCGCATGCTGGGCCTCAACGAGCGGGTGACTTCGGTGGACGTGTCCCTTGGGCCGGACTCCGACAAGACCCTGCTCGATACCCTCACGGATGATCGTCCCACCGACCCCTGCGAGCTGCTTCAGGACGATGACCTGTCCCAGAGCATCGATGCCTGGCTGTCGGATCTGACCGAAAAACAGCGCGAGGTGGTGATACGTCGCTTCGGCCTGCGCGGTCATGAAAGCAGCACGCTCGAAGAGGTGGGCCAGGAAATCGGCCTGACCCGGGAACGGGTGAGGCAGATCCAGGTGGAGGCGCTCAAGCGCCTGCGGGAAATTCTGGAAAAGAACGGCCTGTCGGGTGATGCGCTGTTCCAGTAAGGGATGACGAAATGAAACGGGGCGCCCTAGGGCGCCCCGTTTCGTTTGTGCGATCCGGACTCAGCGTTCGGCGAGGCGTTCGCCGAAGTCCTGATAGCCGCCGGCGTTGATCACCTGGCGGTAACCCATCTCCAGCAGGCGTTCCTGGGCAATCGAGGAGCGCCGCCCGCTGCGGCAGTACACCACGATGGGGGTGTCCTTGTCGGGCGCCACGGCGGCAATGCCCTCGGCGATGCGAAAATGCGGAATGTGCAGCGCGTCCGGCAATGCGCCGGCGGCGAATTCCTTGCTGGTGCGCACGTCGATCAGCACCGCATTCGGCTGGTTCATTGCCACCTTGGCTGCGGAATGGTCGATGGGGCCGGCCAGCGCCGGCGCGGTGAGAAAAGGCCCGCTGCCGGCGAGCAGTACGGTGGCAAGCAACAGTGAGCGCATGGAAATCTCCTTCGGCTGAGAGCGGCCAGCTTACTCCGGCGGGTGCCAGGATCGCGCGGTTTTTTCGCCGGCCTTTCTGTTCTCTAATACTGGCAATCTAGGATTGCCGATCTGCCTCTATGCCTTTGGCGAGCCGGGGCTGGCGCTGTCGGTGGCGTTCTTCATCGTGCTCAGCGGCACTCAGTTCAGCCTGGGTGAATTGCTTGCCGGTGAGCGGTCGCTCAAGAAGGTGCTGCTCAATCCCACTCTGCTCAGCGTCGCGCTGGCCCTGCCGGTGGTGTTTCGCGAGCTGCAGCTGCCGCGCTGGCTGCAGAACAGCCTCAACCTGCTGGGTGGCATGGCTATTCCGCTGATTCTGCTCACCCTCGGCGTGTCGCTGGCCACCATCCGCGTGCGCCACCTGGCTCAGGGCCTGTTGCTGGGCGGCCTGCGGGTAGGCTCTGACGCGCTGTTGGCCTGGCTGTTACCGCCCCTGCCCATCAGCTGAGCAGGCACGGCACGTTGGGCAGCACCAGAACCAGGACAACGGCGATCAGGATGAATCCGGCATCGCGCAGTTTCGTCGACGGCTTGCGCATGATCGTGGCCTCGATTCTTGTTGTTGGGGGCACATTTGCTTCGACTCGCGCGGCTGCGGCAGGGTTCTATCCGCCGGCCGGCTGGGGTGCCCGATGGCGAGAGAGTGCCGTTCCAGACCGCCTCGTAGGATTCGCCGTTCATCTGAGCGCTGTCGTCAATGCGGCTGAGCGCATTGGTCATTGCCCGTCCGCCGGCCCCGGCTAAGGTAGGACGAGCGCCGCATCGCCGGCACCGACCAAAACAAGAGAGAACCCCCATGACCGATGCCTGGATTTTCGATGCCGTGCGCACGCCGCGCGGCAAGGGCAAGCCGGACGGCGCGCTGTACAGCGTCAAGCCGGTGGACCTGGCCGCCGGACTGCTGCGTGGCCTGCAGGCGCGCAATGACCTGGATACCGCCGAGGTGGACGACGTGCTGCTTGGCTGCGTGACGCCGGTGGGCGACCAGGGCGCTGATATCGCCAAGACCGCTGCGCTGGTGGCGGGCTGGGATGAGCGGGTCGCCGGTGTACAACTCAACCGCTTCTGCGCTTCGGGGCTGGAGGCGGTCAACCTGGCGGCCATGAAGGTGCGCTCCGGCTTCGAGGACCTGGTGGTCGCCGGCGGCGTGGAATCCATGTCCCGCGTGCCGATGGGTTCCGATGGCGGCGCCTGGGCGCTGGATCCGGCCACCAACCTTGCGTGCCAGTTCGTGCCCCAGGGCATCGGCGCCGACCTGATTGCCACCCTGGAAGGTTTCAGCCGCGAGGATGTCGACGCCTTCGCCCTGCGCTCCCAGCAGAAGGCCACCCAGGCGCGCCGTGACCAACTGTTCGCCCGCACCCTGGTGCCGGTTATCGACCAGAACGGCCTGGTACTGCTCGATCACGACGAATTCATCCGTCCCGACACCAGCCTGGAGGGGCTGGGCAAGCTCAAGCCCAGCTTCGAGATGATGGGGCAGATGGGCTTCGACGCCACCGCGCTGCGCAAGTACAGCCAGGTGGAACGCATCAACCATGTGCATACGCCGGGCAACAGCTCGGGCATTGTCGATGGGGCCGCGCTGATGCTGATCGGCAGCGAGGCCAAGGGCCGCCAGCTGGGCCTCACGCCGCGGGGCCGCATCCTCGCCACGGCGGTCACCGGCAGCGACCCCACCATCATGCTCACCGGCCCGGCGCCGGCCACCCGCAAGGCGCTGGCCAAGGCCGGCCTTGGAATCGATGACATCGACCTGTTCGAGGTCAACGAAGCCTTCGCCTCCGTGGTGCTGAGGTTCATGAAGGAACTGCGCGTGCCCGAGGAGAAGGTCAACGTCAACGGCGGCGCCATCGCCATGGGCCATCCACTGGGCGCCACCGGCTGCATGATTCTCGCCACCCTGCTCGACGAACTGGAGCGCCGCCAGCTGCGCTACGGGCTGGCCACGCTCTGCGTGGGCGGCGGCATGGGTATCGCCACCATTATCGAACGGGTCTGAGCAGGGAGAACGCCATGAGCCAAGCCATTCGCTACGAAACCGGCGCCGACGGCATCGTCCTGCTGACGCTGGACATGCCCGGGCAGAGCGCCAACACCATGAACGCCGCCTACCGCGCGGCCATGGACGAAACCCTGGAACGCCTGGAGGCCGAACGCGAGCAGATTGCCGGCGTCATTCTCACCTCGGCGAAGAAGACCTTCTTCGCCGGTGGGGATCTGAACGAGCTGGTGGCTGTGACCCGCGCCGATGCCGAGCCCTTCTTCGCCATGGTGCAGCGCCTCAAGCAGCAGCTACGCCGTCTGGAAACGCTCGGCAAGCCGGTGGTCGCCGCCATCAACGGTTCCGCCCTGGGTGGCGGCTGGGAAATCTGTCTGGCCTGTCATCACCGCATCGCGCTCGACGAGCCGGGCATGCAGCTCGGCCTGCCGGAAGTCAGCCTCGGTCTGCTGCCCGGTGGCGGCGGCATTGTGCGCACCGTGCGCCTGCTGGGTATCGAAAAGGCCCTGCCGTTCCTGCTGGAGGGCAAGAAGCTGCGTCCCCGCGAGGCGCTGAAGACCGGCCTGCTGCATGAAGTGGCGGGCAGTCGCGAGGAGCTGCTGGCCCAGGCCCGCGCCTGGATCCTGACCAACCCGCAGGCGGTGCAGCCCTGGGATGCCAAGGGCTACAAGCTGCCCGGCGGCGCGCCCAGCCACCCGGGCGTGGCGCAGATGCTGGCAATTGCGCCCAGCATGCTGCAGGACAAGACCAAGGGCTGCTTCCCTGCACCGGAGAAGATTCTCTGCGCCGCCGTGGAAGGCGCCCAGGTGGACTTCGCCACCGCCGAGCGGATCGAAACCCGCTATTTCACCGAGCTGGCCACCGGGCAGGTGGCCAAGAACATGATCGGCACCTTCTGGTTCCAGCTCAACGAGATCAACGCCGGCCGCTCCCGGCCATCCGCGCCCGAGCGTCGGCGGGTCGGCAAGGTCGGCGTGCTGGGCGCCGGCATGATGGGTGCCGGAATCGCCTATGTGAGCGCGGCCGCCGGCATCGAGGTGGTGCTCAAGGACGTATCGGTGGAGGCGGCGGAAAAGGGCAAGGCCTACTCCGCCGGGCTGCTGGACAAGAGGCTGAGCCGTGGCCACCTGACGGCGAACGAGTGCGAGGCTTTTCTGGCTCGCATCCAGGCCACCGACCGCGAAGCGGACTTTGCCGGCTGCGACCTGATCATCGAAGCGGTATTTGAAAGTCGCGAGCTGAAAGGCCGGGTAACCGCCGCCGCCGAGGCCGCCGCGTTGCCCGATGCGGTGATCGCCTCGAACACCTCGACCCTGCCGATCACCGGGCTGGCCCGGGCGGTGCAGCAGCCTGAACGGTTTGTCGGCCTGCATTTCTTCAGCCCGGTGGACAAGATGCCGCTGGTGGAGATCATCCGTGGCGAGCAAACCAGCGACGAGACGTTGGCGCGCGCCTTCGACTTCGTCCAGCAGATCCGCAAGACGCCCATCGTGGTCAACGACAGTCGGGGCTTCTTCACCTCGCGCGTCTTCGCCACCTACACCAATGAAGGCATCGCCATGCTCGGCGAAGGGGTAAGCGCGGCGATGATCGAGAACCAGGCGCGCCAGGCCGGCATGCCGGTGGGCCCGCTGGCGGTGTCGGACGAGGTGTCGCTGAGTCTGATGGCGCACATCCGCGCGCAGACCCAGGTGGATCTGGCCGAGGAGGGCAAACCCGCTCCGGTACATCCGGCCTTCTCGGTGATCGAGCAGATGCTGGAAACCCATCAGCGGCCCGGCAAGGCCGCCGGTGGCGGCTTCTACGACTATCCCGCCGCTGGCAGAAAGCACTTGTGGCCCGGCCTCAAGGCGGCATTTGCCGAAGCGGCCGAGCAGCCGCAGGCGCAGGAAGTCCGCGATCGCCTGCTGTTCATCCAGGCCATCGAAACGGTGCGCTGTCTGGAGGAGGGCGTGCTGACCTCGGTGGCCGACGCCAATATCGGCTCGGTGTTCGGCATCGGCTTCGCCGCCTGGAGCGGCGGGGCGCTGCAGTTCATCAACCAGTACGGCACGGCGCGCTTTGTCGAGCGTGCCCGCGAGCTGGCCGAGCGCTACGGCGAGCGTTTCGCGCCGCCGCCGCTGTTACTGGACAAGGCCGCCACGGGCGGGCGGTTCTAGTCGAAACAGGCCCGTCACCGGGACAGTGGCGGGCCTGTTCAGGTACCCGGGGCATCTGGTAGAAAGGCTGCAGCATCAGAAGTCTTTGAGTAACCCCTCATGTCCCTGCGTATCTGCATCCTCGAAACCGATCATCTGCGTCCCGAACTGGTGGATGCCTATACCGGCTACGGCTACATGTTTCAGCAACTGTTCGCCGATCAGCCGATCGCCGCCGAGTTCGAGACCTTCAACGTCATGGATGGCCAGTATCCGCCGGAGGATCGTCATTACGACGCCTATCTGGTCACTGGCAGCAAGGCCGATTCCTTCGGCACCGATCCCTGGATCCAGACCCTCAAGGACTATCTGCTCAAGCGTTACGAGAAGGGCGACAAGCTGCTGGGCATCTGCTTTGGCCATCAGCTACTGGCGCTGCTGCTGGGCGGCAAAACCGAGCGTGCGCAGCAGGGTTGGGGCGTCGGCCTGCATCAATACCACCTGGTGAATCGCGAGCCCTGGATGCAGCCGGCGCTGAACGATCTCTCCCTACTGATCAGCCATCGCGATCAGGTCATTCGTTTGCCTGAGAACGCCACCATCCTGGCGTCCAGCGAGTTCTGTCCGGTCGCCGCCTTTCGCATCGACGACCGCGTGCTCTGCTTCCAGGGGCATCCGGAGTTCGTCGCGGATTACTCCAAAGCCTTGCTCGATGCCCGTCAGGACATGCTCGGCGAGGCGCTGTACACCCAGGCGCTGGGCAGTCTGCAGGAAGTCCATCATGGCAAGGCAGTAGGTGAATGGATGCTGCGCTTCGTGGCCCAGGGCCGGCAGTCGCAGCCGGCCTGAGCGAGTGGTTCAGCGGCCGAGTGGTGCGGGGGCGGCGTCTGCCGCTTCGCTGCTCAGCTCATCGATCACCGCGGCCATCTGCGCGCGGCAGCGTTCCATCAGGGCCGGCATGTCATTCAACGTCATGCCGGTGGTGGGAATGGCCGGCAGCGCCCGTATCTTCACCCGTACGCTTTCCGGTTGGTTCAGATCCAGCGCCTTGGCGTAGCGGCTGATACAGACCGGCACGATGGGCGCCCCGGCGGCAATCGCCATCTGGAAGGCGCCTTTCTTGAGCGGCAACAGCTCGGGGCCCGAGTTGCGCGTGCCTTCCGGAAACACCCAGATGGACACCCCTCGCTCCTGCAGGGCTTCGGTGGTGGTCAGCATGGCCTGCTTGGCGCGGATGGCATTGCCCCGGTCGAGCAGCACATTGCCGGCCAGCCAGTACAGCTGCCCGAACAGCGGAATCCACTTCAGGCTTTTCTTGCCCAGGCTCACGGTACGCGACGGCACCACGCCGCCCAGCACGAACAGGTCGTAATTGGACTGGTGGTTGGCGATGATCACGCAGGCCTGGCCGGGCTTGTGCAGCTCCTCGATATCCGTTTCCACCCGGATGCCCAGGAAGCGCTGGCTGGGCAGCGCGAACAGCCGCGCGCAGCGCCGCGTGTTCTCAGGATTGAAGGGATGCAGAAGGCACAGGAGCAGACCAGTCAGGCTGGCCAGCGCAGAGTAGGCGCACAGCAGGAACAGGCGCAGAGCAGACAACATAAACAAGCTCATGGCGATTTGGGACGGCTCAGTGTACGGATGTCCATTGAGGCCGGCAAATCGTGCAAAAGGCTAAAGGAAGGGGCCATTGGTCGGCCCCTGCTTGGGTTCAGAAACCGTACTGCTTATCCAGCTCGATGGCCTTGTCCAGGGTGTCGAGCAATTCCTTGCGCACCTTGAGCTTGGTCTGGCGGTGGGCCTGCATGTTGATTTTCAGCAGTTGGGACGCCATTTCACGCGCCGTGGCCATCAGGGCGTCCGGCTCGACGACGCGATCCAGGAAGCCTGCGTCGAGCGCGCCCTGCGGATCGAACATCTCGCCGTTGATCACCGAGCGCTGAAAGGCCGCCTTGCTCAGGCGATCGCGGGACAGCTCGATGCCCACATGGTGCATGGTCATGCCGATCTGCACCTCGTTCAGACCGATGCTGAACGGACCCGCCACGCCGATGCGGTAATCGGAAGACAGCAGCAGGAACGCCCCCTTGGCAACCGCATGGCCGGAGCAGGCGGCAATGATCGGATAAGGGTGGGCCAGCATGCGGCGCGCCAGGGTCGAGCCCGACGCCACCAGATCCAGGGCGTTCTGCGGGCTGGAAGTCATGACCTTGAGGTCATAGCCACCGGACAGGATGCCCGGCTGGCCGGTGAAAATGACCACTGCGCGATCCTGCTCCGCGCGATCCAGCGCGGCATTGAAGGCGGCGACCATGGCCGGGGACATCGCGTTCACCTTGCCGTTGTTCAGCGTGAGGGTGGCGATGCCGTCGGCAAATTCGTAGGAGATCAGCTCACTCATGGTGGGTTCCTTGTTGGCAGTGGCGCTGACGTTAACCAGCCACGGCGGTCAGGTAAAGCACGATGACCGACCAGTGAGTCATGCGCGACGCCGTTCCGCCCGTCGCGGCAGACCCTGCGTCGGAGCGGAATCCTAAGCGCATGAAAAAAATGAAGAAAATGAAAAATAAAATTTGCTTTTGAAAAAACACTCGACTAGATTAGCGGGCCTCGACGGGGTGCACACCTCGGCGAGATCCGGTGAGGTGTCCGAGCGGTTGAAGGAGCACGCCTGGAAAGTG
>DATJDB010000031.1:0-38070 GCA_035497635.1 Pseudomonas sp.
GCCTCGGTCACCGGGTTGCTGCGGCTACGGTTGCGCAGCAGGACGATGCTGGAGACCGGCAGCTCCGGCAGGCCGCAGCCGGCATCCAGCACGCGCAGTTCCGCCGGGATCACGCTGTGCATCTGCGCGCTGATCGCCAGCCCGGCGCTGACGATGGCGAGCAGCGCTGACAGGCTCGGGCTGGTGTAGGCGATCCGGTAATCGATCTCCCGGGCATCCAGCGCATTGCACGCCCAGGCGCGGCAGAAACAGTCCTCGTTGAACATGGCCAGCGGTATCGGCCGCTGGGCATGCACCTCGAAGCCCGGCGCGCCGACCCAGAGCATGCGGTCCTGGCGCAGCAGCTGGCCGATCTCCTCGCCGGGCTGCCGGGTGACGATGGTCAGGTCCAGATCCTGGCGCTGCAGCAGCCGTTCGGATGGATCGCAGTGCACCTCCACCTGCACCATCGGATAGCTTTGCGCGAAGCGCGACAGGATGCCGGGCAGGAAGCGCATCACATAGTCGTCCGGCGTGCCGATGCGCACCGCGCCGACCATGTGCGGCTCGCGCAGCGTGTTCATGACTTCCCCGTGCAGCTTGAGAATGCGCCGCGCGTAGCCGAGCAGCACCTGACCCTCGGCGGTCAGGCGCACCTGACGCCCGTCGCGCTCGAACAACCGGCGCTGCAGCACGTCTTCTTCCAGGCGCTTCATCTGCATGCTGATGGCTGACTGGGTGCGATTGACCGCATCCGCCGCCCGGGTGAAACCGCCATGATCGGCGATGGCCACGAAGCTGCGCAGCAGTTCGGTATCGATGGCGGGGTAGCTGGCCATGGATCAATCTCCCAGATGCGTCACATCAGAAACATTCGTTGGATTGATGCTAGGCCCAGGACAAGACTGTCGCCAATCCCACGGGAGGACCGACAGATGAAAACACTACATACCGTCATGCATGTTCTGCATACGCCTCGGAAAGAGAGTGTTTCCGTATTCCATCGCGCGCAGGGACTGCTGCGCCAGCTGCGGCGCTGGAAGACCCTGCACGACCAGCGCCATCAGTTGGCCTCGTTGAGTGATGCCACGCTCAAGGACATCGGCCTGAGTCGCGTGGACGTCGAGCAGGAGGCCAGCCGCCCGTTCTGGGACGATCCCCTGAAGCGGCGTTGAGCCGCGATTGGCAAGCGGGCGCCGTTCTGAAATGATGCGCGCCGACAAAACGGAGCCGTCTGGCTCCGTTTTTTGTGGGCGATCCGGAGGTTTGCATGAGCGTGGTCCGCAAAGGCGCAGATGGTTTCCTGCTGCAGGTGATGATCCTGCTGTGCGCCCTGTGGGGCTTTCAGCAGGTGGCGATCAAGCTGGCCGCGCCGGACCTGTCGACGCTGCTGCAGGTGGCGCTGCGCTCGGCCCTCGCCGCGCTGCTGGTGGCGGCCCTGCTGCTGCGCCGCACGGACTGGCTGCGCCGGCGGCTTAGCGCTTGAACAGCAGGCGCAGCGCTTCCCTGGGCGAATGGTCCTTGAGCGTGTCGGCCTTGCGCAGGATCCACAGGCCCAGCGCCATCAGCATCAGTGCGAGCGGGAAGATCACGGGGCGTGCGGCGGCCAGCAGACAGCCGCAGAAGATCAGGGTCAGGGCGAAGAATTTCAGTTCGAACGCGCTGCGTTCCTGATCCCACTGCGAGCTGAGGCAGAACGGGCAATCGGAGTGGCCATGATGGGTGCGCGGCACCATCAGTTGGCCGCATTGCTTGCAGCGCACGTTGTGCGGAGTGTATTCCATGGGCGGATTCCTTTGTGGTACGTGGCGGTCCCTGCCGGCCAGCATGGTTCGGTGTAGATGGCCTTGTTAAGGCTGTGGATATTGTGCCGCCAGATGTTCCTCCGAGGATTGCGGCCATTTGCCGCAAGGGAAAATGCAAGAAGCCGGCGCATGGGCCGGCTTCCTGAGTGTGTCCGCTTGGTGGCCAGATAAAGCGCTGACCGCCTTGCGACTTGTCGCGATCAGAAGTGCAGCTTGACCAGCAGGCTGGCGGTGTTCTGATCCGAGCGGCCTACGATCGGGGTGAGCGGACCACCCTCTTCGATGCCGTACTTGTTCTTCCAGAAATCGTACTCGACACCCACGTACAGCTGCTTGGCGCTGAGGTTCAGCGCCTTGCCCAGGTCGTACTTGATCTGCGGGTTGAAGTGCAGGTTGTTGCGATATTCGCCGTCGTTGCCGACCACCCAGTCGATATAGCCGTCGATCACCAGGTCGGAGCTGCCGACCGGCAGGGTGTAGCTCCACACCGGAGTGATCTGCCACAGGCCGTCGCCATCGGCATCGCTTTCCAGGTGGCGGCGATAGACGTTCAGCTGGAAGTAGTCGAACCCGGGAATGGCCAGATCGAAACCTGGGCCGATCAGGTAGGCCTTGGTATCGTTCTCGCCGAATTCGTAGGTGGCGGCCAGCAGCACATCGGTCACCGGGCCGGCCTTCAGGTCGGCGCCGCTCAGCTTGCCGAACGACAGGCGTGGGGCGAATTCGCCGTAATAGGTGCTCTCATCGAAGCCACCGTTTTTATCCAGGTTTCCCTTCCCGTTGAAGTGGATCGAATCCACAAACAGGAACACATCACCAAAGCTCCAGCCGCTGACATGCTCGAAAGTAACGGTTTGCTGGATGGGGGAATCAACCTTGTAATCCTTGCCATACAGATAACTAACGCTGTTGTTCTGCCACTGCAGCAGGTCGGCAGCGGAGGCCTGGGCACAGGCGAGGGCGCCGCCAGCCAGCAGCGAGGCGGTGAGGAAACGGGACATGAAGGACTCCTGAAATGTACGACTCGGGCATAACGGTCCGGCCTCGGATGCGAGGCGGCGCGCAGTATACGCCGGTGACGTTTCAGGACTGAATTCTGATCCGTTAGCTGCCGCGTTCCAGCAGTTCCCGGCGGATATGCCCGATGGCGCCCATCGGGTTGAGCCCCTTCGGGCACACCCAGCTGCAGTTGCCGATGCTGCGGCAGCGGAACACGCTGAACGGATCGTCCAGCGCCGCCAGCCGTTCGGCGGTGGCCAGGTCGCGACTGTCGACGATGAAGCGCCAGGCCTGCAGCAACCCGGCCGGGCCGATGTACTTCTCCGGGTTCCACCACCAGGACGGGCACTGCGAGGTACAGCAGCCACAGAGGATACATTCGTACAGGCCGTCGAGCTTGGCGCGTTGCTCGGGCGATTGTAGGCGCTCGATGGCCGGGGCGGGCTCGTCGTTGATCAGCCAGGGCTGGATGCGCTCGTACTGGCGGAAGAACAGGCTCTGGTCCACCACCAGGTCACGGATCACCGGCATGCCCGGCAGCGGACGGATCGTCAGGCGATCGCCGTCCAGCACCTCGTCAACCTGGGTAATGCAGGCCAGACGGTTCTTGCCATTGATGTTCATGCCGTCCGAGCCGCACACGCCCTCGCGGCACGAGCGCCGGTACGCCAGCGAGCTGTCCTGCTCGTGCAGGTGTTCCAGCACGTCCAGCACCATGCGCGGGCGGAACTCCTCCGGTACCTGGAGCACCTGCATGTGGGGTGCCCGGTCCCGTTCGGGGTGATAGCGGTAGATGTGCACGTCGAGCATGGCGCCTCCCGCAGGGCTGATGGCCGTCACGGCGTTGGGCGCCGGCGGCGGGTCGAGGTTCACCCCGGTCGACGGGCCGTCCGTTTCAGGCCTCGTTCGCGCCCAGCACGTCGGGGCAGGCCGGCAGTTCCCGGAGGCGGAAGCCGAAGCGTCGGCAGCTGGGCAGGTTGAGGATCAGATAGCGATCCAGCAGGCGCAGCAAATAGATCGAGCCGAAGATGCGGTAGCCCAGGCGCAGGCAGGATTTCAGTGAGTCGAGATTGTGTGATTCGACATAAGCCACCAGGCCGGACTTCCCGCAACGCTGGTACCACTGCAGGGCACGGTTGATGCCGATGGGGTACAGGCGCCGGCCGCGGTGTTTGGGGTGGGTCATGCCTTTGTACATGTAGACATGCTGGGCATCGAACTCCAGGACCAGCTGCGGTGGGTGAATCCGCGTCGGTTGCAGGGAGTACCAGCTGTAGGCGGCAAGATGGCCGTCCTGGAGAAGGGCATAACAGCGATCCCCTTTGGCCAGAGCTTCGTCGATGAAGTCGCTGTCCATTTCGTTGTACGGGTCCAGGGCGAAGCGGCGCAGTTGCACCTCGCTGAGAAAGCTGCCGGTGTAGCCGGGCGGGCAGCACAGGTACGCCGGATTGACGCTGTCCAGATGCATGCCGCGCAGCACGCGGAACAAGACGAATTTATTGATGAACTTGATCGCCAGGAAATAGGCGGTGCGGTACAGGCCGTGTCGCTGCAGGTCGAGTCGCAAGCGCGTCAGGGCACGCTGCTGTGGCACCATTTCCATGTGAGCCTCGTAATGCTTCGGGATGAACAGGCGACTCCCGATGCCAGGGCATTCCCTCCCTGGTGATGTCACGAGCCGCTCCTTGGCCCCGTCCTTGCGGGCGGGTGCCCCTGCTTCATCAGGGGACGGGCCTTATGAGCGCCGGGCGGCCTAAAAATTCCGCCCGGTAATACCGAAATTTGAATTGATAGCCCATTGCGATACTCGACCGAACATTCGATCGGGTCTTCAGGCCCGGCGCAGATCGGCGGCCAATCCACTGTTTCGCATCAATCATCCCGAGTCAGTACTTCCAGCAGCTCGATCTCGAAGATCAGGTTGGCATTGACCGGAATGCACCCGACCTGGCGCTCACCGTAGCCGAGCGCGGACGGCACGAGCAACTTGCGCTTGCCGCCGACGCGCATGCCCATCAGACCCTGATCCCAGCCCTTGATCACCCGGCCGGTACCGATCACGCACTGGAACGGACGACCCTTTTCCAGCGAAGAATCGAACACCGTGCCGTCTTCCAGCCAGCCGGTGTAATGGGTGGTGATCAGCGCGCCCTTGACCACGGCCTTGCCGTCGCCGGGCTGGAGATCTTCGATTCGCAGTTCATTGTTCATGGTGTGCTCGTGCCGATGAAAAAGAAGGCGTTTTCGCAGGAAATACCGGGCGAAGCAAGGTGTCGGTGCACTTCATCGCTCGGCCTTGAACGGTGCGCGAAGGGGCTTCCTCCAAGCAAGACTGGCATGCGGTAATCGGGCCTCGCCGGGCAAGCGCCACGGACGGGGGCCTGAACGGCCGGCTTCACTTCTGTCCGATGTCCTTCAAAGGAAGCCCATATGAACCGAGAAGAACAGCTCGAGCCGTTCCGCCTACGCAGTCTGAAAAGCGATCAGGCGCAGGCGCCACGCCCGCGGCCAACGCTGCTGTGTCTGTCCCATTTGCGCTGGGGCTTTGTCTATCAGCGCCCACAGCATTTGATGTCGCGTCTGGCCAGTGGTTACGAAGTGCTGTTTTTCGAGGAACCGATCTTCGAGGGGGACGCGGCTCCGCGGTTGGAGAGCCATCGCGCAGTCGATGGCGTGACAATCCTGGTGCCCAGGCTGCCCGTCGGCATGCGCGAGAGACAGGCGATACGCGCCCAGCGTGAGCTGCTCGACGCCTGTCTGGCGGAGCGCGAGGTGGCGGAGTTGCTGCTCTGGTATTTCACCCCCATGAGTCTGGCCTTCACCGGCCACCTGCTGGGGCAGGTGGTGATCTTCGACTGTATGGACGAGCTGTCCGCCTTCCGTCACGCACCGCCTGCGCTGGTAGACATGGAGCGTCGGCTGATGACCCGGGCCGACGTGGTCTTCACCGGGGGCCACAGCCTGTGGGAGGCCAAGCGCCGGCATCACGCCAACATCCACGCCATGCCCAGCAGCGTGGATGTTGCGCACTTCGCCACGGCGCGCCAGGCTTTGCCCGAGCCGGCCGACCAGGCCGGCATTCCCGGTCCGCGCCTGGGCTTCTTTGGTGTGATCGACGAGCGCTTCGACATTGCGCTGGTGAGCGAACTGGCGACACATCGGCCCGACTGGCAGATCGTCCTGCTGGGGCCGGTGGTGAAAATCGACCCGGCAAGCCTGCCGCGCCTGCCCAACATTCACTACCTGGGCGCCAGACAGTACAGCGAGTTGCCGCATTACCTGGCGGGCTGGGACGTGGCGTTGATGCCCTTCGCCCTCAACGAGTCGACGCGCTTCATCAGCCCCACCAAGACGCCGGAATACCTGGCCGGCGGCCGGCCGGTGGTGTCCACGCCGATCCGTGACGTGATCAACCGCTACGGCGACAGTGGCGTGGTCAGCATCGCCGATTCGGCGCCGGGCTTCATCGCGGCCATTGAGGCCGCGTTGCGCATCGACCCGCGCCGGGTCGCAACCCTGGCGGACAAGGCCCTCGAAGGCATGTCCTGGGACAAGACCTGCGCCAGCATCCGGGAGCGGATCGAATGCCTGCGCTGAGCCTAGAGGCGGCGAGCCAGGCGCAGCCGTATGACTACCTGATCGTTGGTGCCGGTTTTGCCGGCAGCGTGCTGGCCGAGCGCCTGGCTGCGGGGCTGGGCAAGCATGTGCTGGTGATGGACCGCCGCGAGCACATCGGCGGCAATGCCTACGACCACCTGGACGCCGCCGGTGTGCTGGTGCATCGCTACGGGCCGCATATCTTTCATACTAATGCGCAGCGCATCGTCGATTACCTGTCGCGCTTCACCGAATGGCGTCCCTATGAACACCGGGTGCTGGCGCAGGTTGATGGGCACCGGGTGCCGATCCCCATCAACCTGACCACCCTGAATACCCTGTTCGGGCTGTCCATGGACCAAGAAGAGGCAGAGGCATTCCTGGCCGCGCGCGCCGAACCGGTGGCCACGATCCGCACCTCCGAAGACGTGGTGATCAACCAGATCGGCCGCGAGCTGTACGAAAAATTCTTCCGCGGCTACACCCGCAAGCAGTGGGGGCTGGACCCGTCCGAGCTGGACAAGTCGGTGACCTCCCGGGTACCGACGCGCACCAACGAGGACGACCGCTACTTCACCGACAGCTTCCAGATGATGCCACTGCACGGCTATACGAAGCTGTTCGAACGCATGCTCGACCACCCCCATATCGACCTGCTGCTGGGCACCGATTTCAGGGCCGCGCGCGAGCGCATCCGTTACCGGCACCTGGTCTACTGCGGCCCGATCGACGAGTACTTCGACTACCGCTTCGGCCGACTGCCGTACCGTTCGCTGCGCTTCGAGCACAAGATGCTGGACCAGCCCGTGTTCCAGCCTGTGTCGGTGGTCAATTACCCGGACCCGAGCGTGCCCTACACCCGCATCACCGAATACAAGCACCTCACCGGACAGCAACACCCGCGCACCAGCATCAGCTACGAATACCCCTGCGCCGACGGCGATCCCTATTACCCGGTACCGCGTCCCGAAAACGCCGAGCTGTACCGCCGCTACAAGGCACTGGCTGACGAGACGCCGGGCGTGACCTTCCTCGGCCGGCTGGGCACCTACAAGTACTACAACATGGACCAGGTGGTCGGTCAGGCGCTGGCGCTGTACCAGCGCATCGCCCAGGACGCGGGAATCACCCATGAAGTCGAACCGGGATGACCCGGCTCGCCCACGCACCGGCGGAGGCGGCACCGTGCAGGGAACGATCTTCAACAGCTTCCTGATGGCGGGCTACGAGTGCTCCAGCCACCGACGCAATGATGGACGCCGGCTGGACCTCCTCGAGTCGACCGGCCATGCCCGCTTTGCCGAGCAGGATTACCGCCAGCTTGCGCCGCTGGGCATCCGCTGCGCCCGGGACGGCCTGCGCTGGCACCTGATCGAACGCCAGCCGGGTCGCTATGACTGGAGCAGTTTCCTGCCCATGCTGCATGCCGCGCGTGCTTGCAATCTTCAAGTGATCTGGGATCTGTGCCACTACGGCTATCCCGACGACATCGACATCTGGCGCCCCGAATTCGTCGAGTGCTTCGAACGCTTCGCCGCCGCTGTTGCAAGACTGATGCGCGAGGAGGGCATCGACGCGCCGTTCTATTCGCCCATCAATGAAATCTCCTTCTGGAGCTGGGCGGGCGGAGCCGAGGCCTACTTCAATCCCTGCGCGCGCAACCGGGGCGAGGAACTCAAGCAGCAACTGGTGCGCGCCAGCATCGCCGCCATCGAGGCGATCCGCGCGGTGTCGCCTCAGGCGCGTTTCGTCCAGTGCGACCCGCTGATCAATGTCGTCGCCCATACCCATCGCGTGGATGAAATCGAGGCCGCCGAGGCGTACCGGCAATCCCAGTTCGATGCCTGGGACCTGCTCACCGGCCGGCGCTGGCCCAGCCTGGGCGGGCGGGAAGAGTACCTGGACATCATGGGACTCAACTTCTACCCGCAGAACCAGTGGTTCCTGGATGGCACGAAGATCGAGCGGGACGATCCGCATTACCGGCCGCTGGTGGGCATGCTCAGCGAAGTGCATCAGCGCTATGGGCGGCCCATCCTGCTGGCCGAGACCGGCGGCGAGTTCGCCAAGCGCGTGCCCTGGCTGCGTTACATCGGCGACCAGGTGGCACTGGCGCTGGAGCGGGGCCTCCCGATGCACGGCGTGTGCTGGTACCCGATGCTCGATTACCCCGGCTGGAACGATGACCGCTACTGCGCCACGGGCGCCTTCGGCTATGCCGATCACGAAGGTACCCGCGCGCCGTTTCACCCGCTGCACGTGGAGATGCGCGTGTTCCAGATGCGCTTCGCCTCACCGCTGATCATGGCCGGACACGGCAATGAACCCTAGCTCGCTGGGCGGCAACGCCCTGCCGGATCAGCCCGTCGCCTTTCTGCGGCGCTACGTGCAACGCCGGCCCTGGCATTTCGGCACGCTGTTCGGGCTTATCGTCGGCGCCGCCAGTTGTGCCGTGGCGGTGCAATACGGCATGAAACTGCTGGTCGACGCCATGGCTCTGGGGCGAGACGTGGGTCGCGTGTGGCAGCCGTTCTTCCTGTTCGTCTTCCTGATCGTGGTGGAAAACCTGTTCTGGCGCTCGGCCGGCTACCTGGGCTGCCGCACGGTGGTGAGCAGTTGTGCGGACCTGCGCATCGACCTGTTCAACCACCTTACCGGCCACCCGATGCGTTATTTCTCGCAGCATTTCGCCGGCGCGCTGGCCAACCGCATTTCCGCGGCCGGCGGCGCGGCGGGCGGCATCTATGGCGGGCTGGCCTGGAAAATCATCCCGCCGTGCATCGACTTCGTCGGCGCGGTGATCGTGCTGTTCACCGTGCAACTGACCATGGGCTTTGCGCTGATCGTCAGCGTGCTGATCGTCGCCACGCTGATCACCCACATGGGCATTCGCGGGCGCAGCCGGCATATCGAGTACGCCTCGCAGTCCGCCAAGGTGAGCGGCGAGATCGTCGACATGGTGTCCAACGTCTGGTCGATCAAGGCCTTCTCTGCCCGTGATCGCGAGCGCCGCCGGCTGGAAGCCGCCATCGGCCGCGAGGCCAAGGCCCATCGGCACAGCTGGATCTACCTGGAAAATGCCCGGGTCTTCCACGACTTCTGCCTGTCGATCATGGCCGGCGGCATGCTCGGCTGGGCCATCCTGCAATGGCAGCAGGGGCAGATCACCCCCGGCGACGTGGTGATGGTCAGCGCACTGACCTTCCGCATCCTGCACGGCTCGCGGGACCTGGCGCTGGCGCTGGTGGACACCTCGCAGCAACTGGGCGTCATCTCCGAAACCCTGCGCATCATCGTCCAGCCCCATGCGTTGAGCGATGCCGTGGAACACCTGGACGAAAGCCACGGCAGCATTCGCTTCGTCGACGTCAGTTACACCTATGCCGATGGGCGCAGCGCCATCAAACACCTGTTCGTGGACATTCCGGCAGGGCAGCGGGTCGGCATCGTCGGCCCGTCCGGGGCGGGCAAATCGACGCTCATCAAGCTGGTGCAGCGTCTGGACGACGTGCGCACCGGGGTGATCCTCATCGACGACCGGGACATTCGCTCGGTCAGCCAGGACAGCCTGCGCAAGCAGATCGCCGTGGTGCCCCAGGAGCCGGCGCTGTTCAACCGCACCATCTACGAGAACATCGCCTACGGCCAGCCCAACGCCACCGAGGCGCAGATCATCGATGCGGCCCGGCATGCCTACTGCGACGAATTCATCCGCGCGCTGCCGAAGGGCTACGACACGGTGGTCGGCGAGCGCGGCGGCAGGCTCTCCGGCGGGCAGCGTCAGCGCCTGGGTATCGCCCGCGCGTTTCTGAAGAACGCCCCCATCCTGATTCTCGACGAAGCCACCTCGGCGCTCGACTCCGAATCCGAGGCGCAGATCCAGCTGGCGCTGGACGACCTCATGCAGGGCCGCACCGTGCTGGCCGTGGCGCACCGCCTGTCCACCGTGGCGCGCTTCGACCGCATTCTGGTGCTGCAGGCCGGCGAGCTGGTCGAGGACGGCCCGCCGGATGAACTGCGCAGGGCCGGGGGGGTGTTCCAGCTGCTCTGGCAGGCGCAGGGCATGTTCGAGGACTACTAGGCAGGCGGACGCATGTCGCAGGCCCGACGACCGTTGGGCGGATGAAAGCGATTTCCCCGGGCCTGACTTGTTGCCGTCATACACCGCTGCTTCACTGGGTGCGCTAACAAGAGCGAGCGGTGCCCGCCTCGGGTCGAGGCGCGACACGCCACGCGCGGGAACTCCCGCCACACATGCCCCGTCCATCAGCCAGCCGGCCAGTTCGTCTTTGGTCGCCGGGGGGCCTTTTTTGCTTATGCCTGCCGAATCGTGCGCAACCTGGAACCTGCGCGCGAGGGGCGAGGCATGCCGGATGAAACAGGAATCTCGACAGTTGCCATCAAGGAGGCACGCCAGGATGAAAGCGGAAATCGCTGTACTGGATATTCAAGGAACTCACCGGATCTACACGGAGCTGCACCGGGCAAAGACGCCTGCGGGCACCACCCTGCTGGTCAATGGCTCGCTCTCCACCCTGGCGTCCTTCGCCCAGACCACCCGCTACCTGCAGCCGCATTTCAACGTCGTGCTGTTCGACCTGCCGTATGCCGGCCACTCGCGGCGCCACAACCACCACCAGCGGCTGCTCAGTCGCGAGGACGAGGCCGACATCATCGTCGGGCTGATCGAGCACTTCAAAGCCGACCACCTGCTGTCGTTCTCCTGGGGCGGCATCGCCAGCCTCAAGGCGCTGGCGCGCCGCCCTCGGCACCTGCGCAAAGCGGCGATCTACTCGTTCTCGCCAGTGATCAACGGCGCCATGCTCGACTACCTGGAACGCGGCTCCCAGGTACTCGGCGCCGGTGACCGCGACGGCATCGCCGCGCTGGTCAACGGCACTATCGGCAAGCACCTGCCGTCGCTGTACCAGCGCTACAACCACCGGCACATCCGTTCGCTGGAACTCTACGAGTACGCGCAGATGAAGTTCCACGTCGACACCGTGCTGCACCACGAAGGGCGCTCCTGCGTCAGCCAGGCCGATGCCATCGACATTCCCCTGCTGTTTCTCAACGGCGAATGGGACGAGTACACCACTCCCCAGGACGCCCGCCTGTTCGCCCAGCATGCGCGCCACTGCGACTTCCACCGCGTGGCCAGGGCCGGGCATTTCATCGATATCGAACACAAGCGCGCCGGCCTGGAGACCCGCGACGCGGTGCTGGACTTCCTGCTGGCGCCGGCCATCGCGCAGCGTCAGGCGGTGGCGGTCTGAGGGTGGAGTTCCTCAGGCTTCGACTGCCATATGCCGGGCCAGGGAAGGGGAGGCGTCGCCAGCGTCCGGCCACTGCGTGAGCACCTCGAAACCGTCGTCGGTGACCGCGACCATGTGCTCCCACTGTGCGGATAGGGAGTTGTCGCGGGTGACCACCGTCCAGCCGTCGGCGAGGCTGCGCACCTGGCGTTTCCCGGCGTTCAGCATCGGCTCGATGGTGAAGATCATGCCCGGCTGCAGGCGCACGCCGCTGCCGGGGGTGCCGAAGTGCAGCACTTGCAGGTCGCCATGGTAGACCCGGCCGATGCCATGACCGCAGTACTCGCGCACCAGGCCGTAGCCGTCACGCTCGGCCACGCGCTGGATGGCGTGGCCGACATCGCCCAGCGTGGCGCCCGGCCGCACCGCGCGAATGCCGGCCCACATGGCTTCGTGGGTGGCTTCCACCAGCCGACGCGCCGCCGCGTCGGGTTCGCCGACAAAGAACATGCGACTGGTGTCGCCGTACCAGCCATCCCGAATCACCGCCACGTCGACATTGACGATGTCGCCGTCGCGTAGCACCTGCGCGGACGGAATGCCGTGACACACCACCTGGTTGACGGAGGTGAGGATGGTCTTCGGGTAGCCGTGGTAGCCCAGATTGGCCGGGATGCAGCGCTGCACGTTGACGATGTGTTCGTGGCACAGCGCATCCAGCTCGTCGGTGCTGACGCCGGTCTGCACGTGGGGCGCGATCATCGCTAGCACTTCGGCGGCCAGCCGGCCGGCCTCGCGGGCGCAGGCGATCTCCTGTGGCGAGTGCAGGGGAATGCGGCGGCTCATGCGTTTTCTCCCGCCGCGCGCGGCAGCGGTGGCTCCGCCGGCAACGCGCACAATCGGCCGATATCCAGCCCACCCTCCTGCTCGGCGCGAATCAGCAAGCGGGACAGCTCGCGGTGATCCAGGTCCGGATACAGCTCGGCGAGCATGCCCAGGCGCATCCAGTGCTCGGCCTGGGCGTTGATCGAACGGCTGAGGGCAACGCTGGCGGTGCGCAGGTTGTCGTGCATGCCATCGGAAATTTTGACGATTCCCATGAAGTGATCCGTATATGAAATGTATACGGCGCGTAGCTTAATCGTGTGCATGGTAGCCGGCAATCCCGCGCCAGCATGGACAAGCCGAGAGCGGCCGATACAATGGCCGCCGTCGTACCGGTCGCAGCCTACCCGGACAAAACAAGGACACCCCAATGAATGCTCTGTTGATCTGCTCCGGCGGATTCGACTCCGTGACCCTGGCCCATCGGCTGGCGGCGGAGCAATCCCTCGGCGCCTTGCTGACCTTCGACTACGGTCAGCGCCACCGCAAGGAAATCGACGCCGCCCGCCTCGCCGCCCAGCGGCTCGCCGTGCCCCACCTGGTGATGGACATCGGCCAGATTGGCCGCCAGCTCTCCGGCTCCGCCCTTACCGATGACATCGCCGTGCCCCATGGGCACTACAGCGAAGAGACCATGAAGGTGACGGTGGTGCCCAACCGCAACGCCATCATGCTCACCATCGCCTTCGGCGTGGCTGCCTCGCGCGGGCTGGACACCGTGGCCCTGGCGGTGCACGGCGGCGACCACTTCATCTACCCTGACTGCCGCCCAGACTTCATCCGCCTGTTCGGCGAGATGCAGGCCCGGGCGCTGGACGGCGTGGCCGAGGTGGCGCTGCTGGCGCCCTACGTCCACACCGACAAGACCGAGATCGCCCGCGACGCGGCGCGCTTCGCGGTGCCGGTGGCCGACACCTGGTCGTGCTACGAAGGTGGCGAGATCCACTGCGGGCGCTGCGGCACCTGCGTGGAGCGCATCGAAGCCATGGCGCTGGCCGGCGTGCCCGACCCCACGCCCTACCAGGATCCGCAGTACTGGCGCGAAGCGGTGGCGAGGGTCAACGCATGTACACGATAAGGAAAGAATTTCACTTTTCCGCCTCCCACCAGCTCAAGCAGATGCCCGACGGCCATCCCTGCGCCCGCCTGCACGGCCACAACTATGTGGTGGTGATCGAGCTCAAGAGCGAGCGGCTCGATCAGTACGGCTTCGTGCGCGATTACCTGGAGCTGAAGGCGTTCAAGGACTACATCGACGATACCCTCGACCACCGTCACCTCAACGAGGTGCTGGGCGACGAATGCACCACCGCCGAACGCCTGGCCCGCCACCTGTACGACTGGGCCCGCGCCCGCTGGTCCGAGGTGAGCGCGGTGTCGGTGTCGGAGACGCCCAAGACCTGGGCGGAGTACCGGCCGTGATCGCCATCAGCGAGATCTTCGGCCCGACCATCCAGGGCGAGGGCGCGCTGATTGGCATGCCCACGGTGTTCGTGCGCACTGGCGGCTGCGATTTCCGCTGTAGCTGGTGCGACACCCGCTACGCGGTGGACCCGACGTTCCGCGCCGACTGGCAGGCCATGGACGCCGAGGCAATCCTCGCCGAGGTCAACCGGCTGAGCGGCGGCGAGCCGATTCTGGTCACCCTGTCTGGCGGCAACCCCGCCTTGCAACCGCTGGAAACGCTGCTGCAGCGCGGCCACCGGCAAGGCCACCGCTTCGCCATGGAAACCCAGGGCAGCAAGACTCAGCCGTGGTTCGATGCACTCGATTACCTGACCCTCAGCCCCAAACCGCCGTCCTCGGGCATGCCGTTTCGCCAGGAGCGCTTCGACGCCTGCCTGGCCGCCGTTGGGGCCGAGACCCGGGTCAGCCTCAAGCTGGTGATCGCCGATGAGGCGGACTACCAGTGGGCCAAAGCCCTGGCCGCCGACTACCCCGACCTGCCGCTCTTTTTGCAGCCCTGCAATCCGACGCCGGCCACGCCCGAGCAACCCGAGCGGGAGGCCGATATCCAGGCCCTCAACGCGCAACTGCGCTGGCTGGTCGAGCGCATCGCCGCCGATCGCTGGTACCGGCCCCGGGTGCTGCCGCAGCTGCACGTGCTGATCTGGAACAACGAGCGGGGCGTGTAGCGCCGTCGTTAATGGCGCGTGAGTCTCGCCAGAAACCGTTCGATCTCATCGTTCACCGGCTCCGGATCGGTGACCGGCCCCATATGCCCGAGTCCGGCGAAGTCGACCCGGCGCACGTCGGGCAGGGCGCCGGCCAGCAGGCGGGCCACGGCCAGTGACGAGGCGGGCGAGCGCTGGCCGGTCATGTACAGCACCGGCATGTCCAGGCGGCGGAAGGCCTCCAGCGGGGTGGGGTCCCGGGTCAGCGCATGGGCCCAGTGCGGAATATTGACGATGCTGGCCAGGATGGCCGGCCTGCGCTCCTTCGGGATCTGTTGCCACGCGCCGGGTTCCATCCAGTAATCGATGAAGCACTCGGCGGCAGCGCTCGGGTCGTTGGCCTCCAGCGCGCGGGTGGCGGTGGTGACGGTGCTGCGGATGCCATCGGCGGCATTGGGTGGCGGCGACTCGGCGTCGAGCAGGGAAAACAGCGTCGGCTCGTACAGCGCCAGGGCGCGCACCTTCTGGGAATGACGCAGCGCGGCGAGCAGGGCAATGGCGCCGCCATAGGAGTGGCCCACCAGCACCAACGGCGGCCGGGCGCGCAGCAGCAGCGGCTCGATCAGGTCGACCTCGTCGGCCAGGTTCAGCAGCCGGCCGCCACCCCAGTGCGGCGTCTTGCCGGCGCCGTAGCTGTCCGGCGCGAATACCCGGTAATCCCCAGACAGCCGCTCCATGAGGCTGCGCCACTGGCTCGAGCTGCTCGCATTGGCGTGGAAGCAGAGCAATCCGCAGCCGTCGCCGGCGGTGCGGAAGAAGGGTTCGACAGGCGTCATGCGCGCCTCCGCAGGCCCGCTATTTCGCGTGTTGCGCGTAGCTGACCATCAGGTTGCGATAGTCGGGAATATGCTTGGCGAACAGACTGCCCAGGCCCTCGACGTCGTTGCGCCAATCGCGGTGCAGCTCGCAGGCCACGCCAAACCAGCTCATCAGTTGCACCCCTGCGGCACTCATGCGCCCCCAGGCCGAGTCCCGGGTCAGGGCGTTGAAGGTGCCGGAGGCATCGGTGGCCACGAACACCTCGAAACCCTCCTCGATGGCCGCCAGGGCCGGGAAGGCCACGCAGACCTCGGTGACCACGCCGGCGATGATCAACTGCTGCCGGCCGGTGGCCTTCACCGCGGCGACGAAGTCCTCGTTGTCCCAGGCGTTGATCTGCCCGGGCCGGGCAATGTACGGGGCATCGGGAAAACGTTCCTTCAGCTCGGGCAGCAGCGGCCCGTTGGGGCCGTTCTCGAAACTGGTGGTCAGCAGGGTCGGCAGCTCGAAGTAACGGGCCAGATCGGCCAGCGCCAACACGTTGTTCACGAACGTATCCGGTTCGATGTCGCGCACCAGGGAAAGCAGGCCGGTCTGGTGATCGACCAGCAGCACGGCGGCATTTTGCTTCTCCAGGCGGCGGTAGGGGATGGCCATGATGTCCTCCTTGTGTTCATCGCGATAAGCGTGGAGACAGCGCGGTCCAGCGGTGGTTCGTCCTCGGCGTCCTGCGGACGAGGGCTGCCCGGTTTCGTCGGTCAGCCCGCCAGCGTGCCGATATCGATCACGAAGCGGTACTTCACATCGCCGCGCAACATGCGCTCGTAGGCCTCGTTGATCTGCTCGGCCCGCACCATTTCGATATCCGCGACGATCCCGCGCTCGGCACAGAAATCCAGCATCTCCTGGGTTTCCGGAATGCCGCCGATCAGCGTGCCGGCAACGGAACGGCGCTTCATGATCAGGTTGAATACGTTCGGCGCCGGGTGCGGCGTGGCCGGCGCGCCGACCAGACACATCACCCCGTCGCGCTTGAGCAGCACCAGAAAGGCGTCCAGATCGTGCGAGGCGGCGACGGTGTTGAGGATGAGATCGAAGCTCAGCGCGTGGGCTGCCATCTCATCCGCGTTACGCGACACCACCACCTCATCGGCGCCCAGCTGCTTCGCCGCCTCGTGCTTGGACTCCGAGGTGGTGAAGGCCACCACATGCGCACCCATGGCGTGGGCCAGCTTGATGCCCATATGGCCCAGCCCGCCGATGCCGACCACCCCGACCTTCTGGCCCGGCCCGACCTTCCAGTGCCGTAGCGGCGAATAGGTGGTAATGCCGGCACACAGCAGCGGCGCCACGGCGGCCAATTGGTCTTCGGGATGACGAATACGCAGCACATAGCGCTCATGCACCACGACCTGTTGCGAGTAGCCGCCGAGCGTCCAGCCGGGTTCGTCTTCGATGAGCGAGTTGTAGGTGCCGACCATGTCGTTGCAATAGTTCTCCAGCCCGGCCTCGCAATCCTCGCAGTGCTGGCAGCTGTCGACGATGCAGCCGACCCCCACCAGATCACCCACCTGGTAGCGCGACACCTGCGGGCCGACCGCACTCACGCGGCCGACGATTTCATGGCCCGGCACACAGGGAAACCGCGTGCCGGCCCACTCGGAGCGCACCTGATGCAGGTCCGAATGGCAGATGCCACAGAACAGGATGTCGATCTGCACATCCTGGGCGCCGGGCGCGCGGCGGGTGATCTGCATGGGTTCGAGGGGCTGGGTGCCGGAGTAGGCGCCGTAGGCGTGGATGGGCATGGGGAAGCTCCGTTGGCAGAGGGAACGTAACGAGCATCCGACAGCAGGGGCGGGAGTGATTGACAAGCGAGCTGTGCAATCAGATCGGCGGCGGTTGAGGTGGCTAGCCCTTTGGGGAGAAGGTCTGGGACCTGCAGAAGACTTACACCGCATTGCTCACTGCAGCCCTGGTGGCGGCCGAAGACTGGTACTCGAAACTACTGGGTCGCGGCCCGGATCATCGGCCGATGAATACGTTGGTGCAGTGGGAGTTCTTCGCCCAGGGTGGCTTGATGCTTTCAACCTGTAACGAGATCGCTGGCCGCGGTGCGCTGTTTCTTTACATCGATGATCTGGTCGCCGAGGCGCCACCGGCTACGAGACGAGGGGATCGCGCTCGGGGCTGACATTCCTGGTGACTATTCGACGCTGGCGCAGGTGCGCGATCCGGACGGCAACCTCATCACGCTCGCGACACCGCCCGCTAGGCCGTTCCCGTCAGCCTGAACGCATCCAATGTGCGCTCTTATTCCTCCCGCCCCTTGAGCACTCGTACATGCTCCACCAGCGCGCGCAGTTTCGGTGGCTGGTTATGGCGGCTGGGGTAATACAGGTAGAAGCCGGGAAACGGCGGCAAATAGGCCTCCAGCAACGGCACCAGCTCGCCGCGCACGATGTAGGGGCGAAAGGTTTCTTCCATGCCGATGGTAATGCCGCCGCTCGCCAGGGCGGTGCGCACCATCAACAGCATGTCGTTAGTGGTGATTTGTGGCTCGACAGCCACATCGAAGTCGCGGCCGTTTTCGGTGAATTCCCAGCGGTACGGCGCTACGCCCGGGGCCGGTCGCCAGCCGATGCAGCGGTGCGCAACCAGTTCGCGCGGATGCATAGGGGTTCCGTGCCGGGTCAGGTAATCGGGCGTGGCGACGACCACCTGGCGCTGCGGCCCGGTGATGGGAATGGCCACCATATCCTGCTCGATGACTTCGCCCAGGCGGACGCCCGCATCGAAGCCTGCGCCGACGATGTCCGCTTCATCGTCGGTCACCGTGATATCCAGCGTCACGCCGGGATAGGCCTCGGCGAACGAGGCGATCAAAGGGCCGGATAAAAAACGCTCGGCAATGGAGGTGACTGCCAGGCGCAACAGGCCCCGTGGCGGGCCATCGGCGACCGTGTTTTCCAGGGCGGAGCCAATCATCGACAGCGGTCCGGCAATCTGCCGGTACAGGCGTTCGCCGGCCTCGGTCAGCCGCACATGGCGTGTCGAACGCTGGACCAGGGCGATACCCAGGCCATCCTCCAGACGCCGGATACCCTGGCTGACGGCCGAGCGCGTGACGCCCATGCGGTCGGCGGCCGCGCGGAAGTTGTGGGCCTCTGCCACGGCAAGAAAGAGGCGAAGCAGTTTCAGATCGGTTTCCATTGGTTAGCGATGTTAACCAAACCAGTTACCCGTTAGGGAATTCTCTTGACGAAAGACGGACTGTACCGTGTGGCCTGTGCTGCCGGCATCGTATTCCGCGTTGAGCCGGGAGTCGTCATTTATCCAGACGGAGGAAACGTCCATGAACGGCGTAGCAAACAAGGTGGTGCTGGTGACCGGTGCCAGCAGCGGCATCGGCGAAGCCACGGCACGCCTGCTGGCAGAAAGCGGCTCAACCGTGCTGCTGGGCGCCCGGCGAACCGATCGCCTCGATGGCGTCGTCGCAGACATTCGTGCCGCCGGTGGCACCGCCGAAGCCCGTCCGCTCGATGTGACGAGCCGGGAGGACATGGAGGCGTTCGTTGAATATGCGGTTGCGCGATTCGGCCGGGTCGATGTGATCATCAACAACGCCGGCATCATGCCGCTGTCCCCCCTCGCGGCGTTGAAGGTCGAGGAGTGGGACCGCATGATCGACGTCAACTTCCGGGGTGTGCTGCACGGCATCGCCGCCGTACTGCCGGTCATGACGGCCCAGGCATCGGGCCAGGTGATCAACATCGCCTCCATCGGTGCCCATGCGGTTTCGCCGACGGCGGCGGTGTACTGCGCGACCAAGTACGCCGTATGGGCCATTTCGGAAGGTCTGCGCCAGGAGCATGCGGACATTCGTGTCACGACCATCTGCCCCGGCGTTACGGAGTCCGAGCTGGCGGAAACCATTTCCGATGAGCGCGGGCGCGAGGAGATGAAGGCGTTCCGCAAGGTGGCCATCAGCCCCGAGTCGATTGCCCGCGCCATCCGGTTCGCCATTGCGCAACCGGCGGATGTGGATACCAGCGAGATCATCATCCGACCTACCGCCAGCCCTCACTGATCTTTCCGCAATCCGCCGGTCAGGCGGCGCTGATCGCACCGCGCTACATGCGCAGCGACAACTCCGCCCGACCGCTGCAAATATGCCTCCGCACCTGATTGAACCGCCGCCGGCTAGGGGCGATTGGGCTCGAGAAGTAGCGGCGCCGGCTGGCTTCAGCGTTGTACATCACCCTCAGGCAGGCGGGCGACCACCTTGATCTCGAAGGCAAAGCCCGACAGCCAGGTCACGCCGACGCCAGTCAGCGTCGGATACGGCGCTTCGCCCCAGTAGTCCGGCAGTACCTTCATGAGCGTGTCGAGCCGGGATTCGGGATCGACCACGAACAGGGTCACGTCCACCACGTCCGCGAACGTGCAGTCGGCTGCCTCCAGCACGGCGTTCAGGTTGTCGAACGCCAGTCGTGCCTGGGCCTCCAGGTCCGGTTCGGGCGAGCCGTCTTCCCGACTGCCTACCTGCCCCGAAACGAACAGGAACCCGTTGGAACGAATGGCCGGCGAATACCGATTGCGCTCGTACAACGCCTGACGCCCGCGGGGAAACACCACATCACGCTGTGCCATAAGGCCTCCTCAAGGGGTTGCTTGACCCGAAATCCTGGTCGCCACTTTAGAGTCGCCAGCGGGATGGATAAACGCGCAAAATCCGCCCGCACTGTTCTCATAATCCAAACAATCGGAGCGAGCATGGACCGATTCGAGGCGATGCGGGCGTTCGCCTGCGTGGTCGAGGTGGGCAGCTTCACCAAGGCGGCCGATACCCTGCACCTGAGCAAAAGCAGCGTGACCCAGCTGGTGCAGCAACTGGAGACCCGCCTGCGCGTGAAGCTGCTCAACCGCACCACGCGCCGGGTCGGCCTGACGCCCGACGGCGCCGCCTACTACGAACGCGTGGTGCGCCTGCTGGCCGATCTGGAAGAAGCGGAAGCCAGCCTGACCGGCGCCGCCGCACAGCCGCGCGGGCGCCTGCGAGTGGATGTGCCCAGCCCGCTGGCGCGGCTGATGCTGATCCCGGCGCTGGCCGACTTCCACGCCCGCTACCCGGACATCCAGCTGGACATGGGCGTCAGCGACCGGGTGGTGGATTTGATCGGCGAGCATGTGGACTGCGTGATCCGTGGCGGCGAACTGGCCGACCAGTCCCTGGTGGCGCGCCGCATAGGCAGCCTGCGCCTGCACGCTTACGCGGCGCCGAGCTACCTGCAGCGCGCCGGCGTCCCCGTACATCCACACGAACTGGAAGACAGCCACCACCGCATCGTCGGCTTTCTCTGGGCGCGCACCGGCAAGGTCCAGCCCTACGCTCTGCAGCGCGGCGCTGAACGCCTCCACGTGCGCGGCCGCCATGCGCTGGCCGTCGACGACGGCAACGCATACCTGGCCGCCGGCCTCGCCGGTCTGGGCGTGCTCTGGCTACCGGACTATATGGCCAAGTCGCACCTGGAGCGGGGCGAGCTGGTGCCGCTGTTCGAGGACTGGCAGGTCGAGCCGATGCCGCTGTATGTGGCCTTTGCGCAGAACCGGCATGTGAGCGCGAGATTGCGGGTGTTCATGGATTGGGCGGCGGAGGTGGTGGGGCGTTGGGCGCCGGTGGACGAAAGTTTGGGACTCCTGAGCGGTGTGAGGCAGGCCGGCAAATAAATCTGTCCCCTAATGTGGTCCGCCGCCTCTGGCAATTGCCATAAGGTGCGGCTGCTGCTTTCGCTGCTGGACCTTCCGTATGAACGCGTTCTGGTGCGCGGCAACGAGCGCGAACACCAGTCGCCGGCTTTTCTGGCCCGCAACCCCTTCGGCCAGGTGCCGGTGCTGGTGGACGACAGCGTGGTGCTGCGCGACAGCCAGGCGATTCTGCTGTACCTGGCGCTGACCTATTGGCAACGGCCGTTGGCTGCCGGCGAGTGCCGCCGGCCAGGCGCAGGTTGCGGCCTGGCTGTCCACGGCCGCCAACGAAGTCGCCCACGGCCCGGCGCTGCTGCGCGCGCATTACCGGTTCGGCCGGCCCATCGACCTAGCCGGCGCGGAGGCGGGTACCGCCCGGCTGCTCGCCATCCTGGAAGCCCATCTCGCCGCGCACGACTGGCTGGTCGGCGACAGCCCGAGCATCGCCGACCTTGCCATCTACCCGTATCTCGCGCTCGCGCCGGATGCTCGGATCGACCTGACGCCATACCCGGCCGTACGCCGCTGGCTCGCGGCAGTGCGAGACCAGCCCGGCTACGTCGGGATGCCCGGCATGTACGACCACGCGTGAACCCCCGGAGCCAGACCATGAACCACGACATTCAGACCCGCCCACCGCTGCCGCCGTTCACTTTCGCGACGGCGACACAGAAGGTCCGTGCCGCCGAGGACGCCTGGAACTCGCGCGATCCGCAGCACGTATCCCTCGCCTATAGCCTCGACAGTCAGTGGCGCAATCGCGCCGAGTTCGTCACTGGCCGCACGGAGATCATCCAGTTCCTCGAGCGCAAGTGGGCGCGCGAACTCGATTACCGGCTGATCAAGGAGTTGTGGGCCTTCAGCGATACGCGCATCGCCGTACGCTTCGCCTATGAATGGCACGACGACTCCGGCAACTGGTTTCGCTCCTACGGCAACGAGAACTGGGAGTTCGACGAGTACGGCCTGATGCGTCGGCGCTACGCCTGCATCAACGACCTGCCGATCCGAGCCGCAGACAGGGCGTTCCATTGGCCGCAGGGGCGGCGGCCGGATGAGCATCCCGCGCTGGGCGAACTGGGGTTGTAGGCATCGGACAGTAGATCTCGAGAGCGTCCTCCAGCGTCGGAGCACTGGCTTGCCTGCGCGACATATTGCCGCGTCGGCGACAGGGCAGCGCTGCAGGACAGATGGCTGTCAGTGTTTGATCGTCAAACCGGAAGCGTTCGTACCAAAGTGGGCCGTAGTATCACGTCGAGGTGATCCAGTTCACACTTTTAGGCTATTACTCGACGCAGGGCGTCAAAGGTGAAGGTTATTTGATCCGGGTCAGGCGCCTCTGGAGGTTCCGAGTTCAAGTTTCAATCAGCACTTATGTGCCTTGACAGCTCTAGGGTGATTGCCGAAAGCTGTAACCCGTGTCGGATTAGCCGACATTTATTGATGCCCTTGAAGAAGAGAAATAACTATGAAACGGATTCTGCTCGGTACTCTGATTACTGCCGCCTCGCTGAACGCATTTGCTGAAGCGCCGGGTGGCCCGAACTGCGGCTGGGGCAACATGCTGTTCCAAGGTCAGAGCGGCCTGCCGTCGCACATTCTGGCTTCCTCCATTAACGGCACTTCCGGCAACGCCACCTTCGGCCTGACTTCCGGCACCAACGGCTGCTCCGCCGACGGCACCCTGACCTACGGCGGCAAGTCGCTGCTGGCGCTGGGCGGCATGATGAACGAGCTGTCCGAAGACATGGCCAAGGGTGAAGGCGAAGCGCTGACCACCTACGCCGTTGTGCTGGGTGTGCAGCCGGAAGACCGTGCGCACTTCTCCGCAGTGACCCACAGCCATTTCAACGAAATCTTCAGCTCGGCTGACGTCACTGCCGAGCAGGTTCATGCCGCTACTCTGGCAGTGCTGAAGAAAGACGCACGTCTGGCTCAGTACGCCGACAAGGCCTAACAAGGCTGCGGGCGTTCTTCGGGACGCCCGACTCTTTCTGTATGCCCGCCACGGCGGGCATATTCATGTGCTCCTCCCGCTATTGGCTTTTCATGCTCCGACGCTTGCTTCCCCTTCTGTTGAGCGGCGCTTGTAGCCTGTCGCAGGCTGCCCCGCACATAGCCCCCGACCGTTTGCAGGCCCTGGCCAATGAGCCGTTTTGGTTGTCCCTGGGCCACTACGAGAGCGGCACGCTGGGCTGGCGCAGCTATGTCGACGATGACAAATATTTCCTTGCCGAGCATGGCGAGAAGGACCCGCTTGCCGAGTTGAAAGCGACTGTCCCGGCCTTGTACCGCGACCCCGCACTCGGTGACCGCCATCCGCAATGTATCTATCCGGCTCGCACACGCTGGCTGCGCGACCAGTTGTCACTGGACGATTTGCCGAAGGTGAATTGCCCGGAATTCGACTCCTGGTACAACGACATCGCGCCGCACAGCACCGTGCTGGTGTTTCCGGCGGCCTACCTGAATAGTCCTTCGTCGATGTTCGGCCATACCTTGCTGCGCATCGATCCCGAGGATATCGACCGCGAAGGCAGCCCACTGCTGAGTTCTGCAATTAACTTCGGTGCCTTTATCGAGGGCATGGACAACAGCATCCTGTATGCCTGGAAGGGGCTGATGGGTGGCTACCCCGGATTGTTCTCGCTGATGCCCTATCGCGAGAAAATCAGTGAGTACAGTCGCCTGGAAAACCGCGACCTGTGGGAGTACCGCCTGAGCCTTACCGCAGAGGAAACCGGGCGCATGCTGGAGCATGTGTGGGAGCTGCGTCAGATTCAGTTCGATTATTTCTTCTTCGACGAAAACTGCTCCTACCGGTTGCTCGAGCTGCTGGAAATTGCCCGGCCGGGGCTTGAGCTGACCGATCAATTCCCCCTGACCGCCATCCCTGCCGACACCGTGCGGGCGGTGAAGGACGCCGGGCTGATCGAGCGCATCGATTATCGACCTTCCCGTGAGCATGAGCTGCTGGCGCGTGTCGCACCGCTGGATGGCCACGAGCAGGACTGGGTACAACGCCTGGCTGAGGATGACACCGCGCTGCAGGATGGCGAGTATCTGGCCCTGCCGGCCGAACGTCGCGCCCTGATTCAGGATGGCGCCTACCGTCTGCTGCGTTATCAGAAGACAGGCGCCGAACGTGATGCTGCCAGCGCCGAACGCAGTTATCGCCTGTTACAGGCGATCAACCGCAACCCTCCGCCGCGCCTGGACGTCCAGCGGCCGCTGTTGCCCGAAGACAGCCATCGGTCGCGTGCCTTGCAGTTTGCGGTCGGCAATCACGGTGATCGTGCCTTCGCCGAATACGGCCTGCGCATGACCTATCACGACCTGCTCGACAACCTCGACGGTTTTCCGCGCGGGGCGCAGATCGAGTTGGGGGAGTTGAGGTTGCGCCAGTACGAGGGCAATCACTGGCAGATTCAGCAGTTTGACGTCGTCAGCATCCGCTCGCTGACGCCGCGAACCCGCCTGCTCAAGCCGTGGTCCTGGCAAGTGGCAGCCGGCGTCGAGCGGGTGCCGGGGATCGATGGAGAAGAACGCCTGGCAGGCCATCTGAACGGAGGGGGGGGAGTCTCCTGGGACATTGGCGAAGGACTGCTCGGTTTTGCCATAGGGACCGCGCGCCTTGAACACAATCGCGACTTTTCCGCAGCGCTCAGCCCGGCAGCCGGCTTCGATACCGGTCTGCTCTGGCGCCATGCGGGTGGCAATTTGTTGCTCGAGGCCCAGGGTGACTATTTCCATAACGGTGAAGTGCGCCGGCGCCTCAGCCTTAGCCAGCAGCTGGAGTTGAGTGAAAATCTCGGGCTCAGAATGAGTGCGCAACGCGAATTCAGCCAATGGTCCTCGCCGGAAACGGAAGTGCAGTTGCAACTGCGCTGGTATTTCTACTAGGCAGAGATGGCGCCGCTCCGCTCCATGAGGCTGCGCCACTGGCTTGAGCTGCTGACGTTGGCATGGAAGCAGATCACCCGCATACATAGGGGGGCGGGCATAACCTTCTGAGTAAGAGGCCCGAGGAAAATTTCTAGCGAAGTTTTCGAAAAGATATGTCCCCCCATTTTTCACTTCGTTCAGCTAATCAGGCCGGCGTTTGGTTGAGAAAATAGGTGCCGACGCCATGCAGTACGGAAGGAATCAATAGTCCGCAAAATGCCATTGCGCGATACGTTCTGGTGTTCCGGTACTTTTCAAGAAGGCCGACTATGGCGACGAACACGCAGTAGGCGGCCAAAAGGCCAAACAGGTCGCTGTCGGCAACGACAGCGAGGTAGCCTGAAACACTCATGTTTATCTAGGTTCCGTGTCCGCCAAGCAACTTTGGCTGCATGACGGACCTTGATGGAAGTGAATCTCGAGAGCGTCCTGCGCTCCTACGCACCGCTACTGGAAGTGTCTTCGTCCGAAGTCAATCCAATGTACCTGCTGGACAGGATGAGCAGTGTCAGGCTGATCGCAGGCAGTATCAGCCGCGTAGCCGCTTCGAAGGCCGTGTAGTAGGGATCCTGAAGCGTGAGGTAGAAAAGGAATGCGCCGGCGAGGGTGATAAAGGATGTCCAGATCTTGAGCATGGCGCCTATGTTCTTGTGGCGGGTGAAGATCATGAACAGCAGGATCCCCTGTATGGCCATGGGAGTCAGGGCAATCAGCGCGCCGGTCAAGAGCGAAACGAGATTGGCGAGCAGCAGAAAGGAGAGGACCGCAACGAGTGTCCATTTGAACGGGGCGCTGGTAAATACTGCTCGGGCTGTCAGATGGGCCGGGTGTTGATAGCCGCCCTTGGCGATGTATTCGCGGATGAGTCTGGCTTCTTCGGGATTGTCCTGTTCGTTGATATTGGCCAGCGCTCGCTCGAGCTCGTGTAGGTGATAGCTTCCGTATTGCTTTTGCGTGTCCATTCTCTTGGCTTTCGGGTGGATGTGTGACTGAGTGGCGATATTGCATGGCGGAACGCTACTACGGCTGGCCGGTATCCGCCAACCGATGGCGGGCCAGGCAGCGTCAAGCATTTCCAGATGAAAACTGTCCATAACAGGGGATCGTGCGTGGCGAACCACTGCGCCCGAGGTTTTGCTCCCCTGAAGGCAAGGGCAGGATTCAGCATGGTGGATACCCTTAGTGTCGGTGAGCGCAGTCGCGTCATGTCCCTGGTCAGGGGGAAAAACACCCGGCCGGAAATGCTCGTTCGGCGGTTGCTGCATGGCGCGGGGTTCCGCTATCGATTGCACGACGCTACGCTCCCCGGCAAGCCGGATCTGGTTTTTTCGCGCAAACGCAAGGTCATTTTCGTGCATGGCTGCTTCTGGCATCGCCACCAGGACTGCGATTTGGCCCGGATTCCCAAGTCGAATCAGGCGTTCTGGTTGGCGAAGCTGGAAGGCAACAAGATTCGGGACGAGTCCAATCAGCGAAAGCTCCAGGACGCGGGCTGGAGCACGCTGGTGGTATGGGAGTGCGAACTCAGAGATCTCGAAGCGCTGGAGCGGCGTTTACGACAGTTTCTAGCCGTAAGCGCCGTACCACCCCGAGATCGACCTACTCACCTTCGGCCTGGATGAATTGTCCGGATAGGCAAGCCGGCAACACGCGAAGATAGGTTTCGGCGTCGCGGGCTATGTCCTCCTGGGTTTCCGTTCGCTCCGCCAGCCGCATGGCCCACTCCCGTCCGGGATGCAGAACATCCCACCTAGGACGCATCCCCGCGTGCCGGCCTTTGCCGGGATTGTGATTGCCGAAGCCGTCGACGAGCGAATTCCACACCGGAGTGAAGCGCGCGATGATCAGCGACTCGCCGAGGGGGATCCAGATGTCGTCCACAACCAGGAATCGACAGTAGAAGTCCTGGATATCCAGGTTTTCGGCGGCCTTGATGCTTTCTGCGTGTTCCCTGAGTCGTTTGTACAGCACCTTGCCGGCCGCCATCTCCAGATCCGCGCCCATGCGGGCCCCCGGCGGAACAGCCTTGCCCACGTAGATGGGAAGCAAAAACTTCCCATCGCTGTTCAGGCGCTTGACCTGGGCATAGGGAGCGAAATCGCCAGCGTAGTAGATGGCATAGATCCCCGCGCCCTCGAAAACAGGAAGCTCACCCAGCGGATGTGCCTCCTTTGTCAGTAACGCCTCGGCGACACTTGCTCCGAGATTTTTCTTGTCCAGTGGGTTGAATGGAATGACTTTTCCCGTCACGCGGTGGCCCGTCCCTTATCCGCTTGTACATTGCGCAGTTTGTTGAGTTCTGCGACTACCAATTTTTCCGCGACACTCGACGCAACCCGCTGTGCCAGTAGAACCGGTACCGCGTTGCCTAGCTGGCGCATGGTTTCCGTCCAGCTGCCGTGGAACCTGAACCCATCGGGAAAGGTTTGGATGCGCGCGCTTTCCCGAACGGTGAAGTACCGAACGCTGCCATCGTCGCGCACCATCATGTTTTCGCCGCCTGGAACGCCGTGATCACCCGCCTTGAGTGTCTTGGCGGGCAGATCCATGGGACTGCCGGTGTGCCCGGGATACGACCGCGCGCCCGGTTGAAAAACATGGTTCGGCACGGACGCGGCCGCTTTGGATTCCGCATCCGGCAATCCCGCGATGGCGTCCCTGACCGTGCGCCAGGGAAGCGTTTTCAAGGGAAACAGCTCCTGCCTGAGCTTCGCCACTCGGCTGGCTAGATTGGACGGGAGCGCGGGCGCCGGAATCCCGTGACGACGCCAGTAGGCCCCTGTGACCCATTGATCGTGCAGCAACGCGTCATAGCTATGGGTTGGCTCGGGAAATGACCATTCGACTCCGAGATCATCACGAAAGCCGACGATGAAGACCCGCTCACGCTTCTGGGGGACACCGTAATTCGCCGCGTTGACCAGGGTGGGTACCACGTTGTAGGTCAGGCCGTTCCCTTTGCTTTTACCTGAGGTTTTTTCCTCCTGCAGGCGCTTGAGGTGTTCACTCCAGTCTTCCTCGCCAATCGGAGGGAGCTCGGGGAACTCAAGTTGCAACTGGATGTAATGGAAATAGTTGGCAAAGCTGGAGCGGGTAAGACCCTTGACGTTTTCCACGATGAACGCCTTGGGCTTGAGTCGCCGGATTATCTCGACTGTGGCGGGGAACATATCGCGGCTGTCGGCGTGGGCCTTGTGCTTTCCGCCTATGGAAAATGGCTGGCAGGGCGGGCCACCGGCCAGCAACTCGATGCCTTGAGGGATGGAGTTCCAGTCGAAGGCGCGGACGTCTCCCTCGTACAGATCCCAGCTTTGCAGCAGCGGATAGCCACGCCGTTGGTTCTCTCTGACCGTGTCGCAAGCCCACTTGTCCCATTCGACGACAGCGAGATGCTCGAATCCCGCTAGCTCACAACCCATGGCCAGGCCGCCCGCGCCGGCGAACAGCTCCACCGATCTCATATAAACGCCTCGCAAAGCACTGTAGAAACGTACAGTAGTCTAACAGAACATCGAGAAGCGGCATCCACCGAACCCGTTCGTTCTCCAATGGAGGCGGATTCTACTTGCTAGCGAACGACCCCAACAGGCAATCCCGGCGCTTCTGGCGCAAATGCGCCTACTCGATCCTCCTCCCTCTCTCGATCCACAACCCCAGCAGATCCCGTTCCGCCTGGCTCATCTGGGTCAGGTTGGCCAGCGGCATGTTCTGGCTGGCCACGGCCTGGTCATGGATGGCGCGCTTCCAGGCGCGGATCTGCTCCGGCGTATCGAAGGTCGGCACCAACGGGGTGGCCTGAAAGATCGGGTTGCTTGGGGTGCGGGAATGGCACTCCAGACAGCGGTCCTGGATGATGCGCTGCACCAGGGCGAATTCCCGGTGCGTATCCAGCGGCTCGGGCGTCGGGACGGCATGTTCCAGGGCTTCAGCAAACTGAGGTGTGGCGGGTCTGGCGCGGGCTTCGCGCTGCAGGCCGTCCGGCATGGCGACATACAGCGCCAGCACGCCCAGGGCGCAGGACAGCGCCCATCGTGGCGTCAGCGCCTGTTCCAGTCCGTACCAGATGAGTACCAGCAGGCCGCCGATCAGCAGCAGCAACTGCCAGGCGTAGGGGTTTGCCAGCAGGGCGGGGGCGTGGGCGCAGAGCAGGGTGAACAGCAGGGGCAGGGTCAGGTAGCGATTGTGCTGCTCGCACACGGCGGCCCGCGCCTCGGATAGTTCCGTTGCGCGGGCCAGACAATGCAGGTTGCTGGCCATCAGGGTGACCAGCAGCGCGCCGCTGTGCAGGTAGGCGCCGCTGGCGTCGAACAGCTGGTGGTAGCCCCACACGGCGTAGCCGAACAGTCCGTACAGCAGGACGGCCAGCGGCAGTGGGCGGCGATACAGGGCATCGCACAGGGCTCGGTAGCCGAGCCATGCGGCGGCCAGCGTGCCGAGCGTCACCAGCACCGCCGCTTCGGGGCGCAGCACGCTGTCGCCGAGGAAGACCGGCGCCGGCAGCAGGCTGCAGGCCGCAATCGCCAGCAACAGGCCCTGGCGGCGCGTCGTCAGGCGCGGGTCGGCGGCGGGTTCAAGCGGGAAGGTGCGTGCCAGCACATACAGCGAGGTCAGCCACAGCGCAGCGGCCAGCAAGGCGAGCCAGCCGAGAGTGAGGTCCAGGGCATCCATGCGATGGGTCTCCGTCTGCCGGCAGTCTGCCGCTGCCGCTATTGATCAGAGACAGGCCATCGCCCGACTGGTTCAGGGTGCGGGTACCTGCTGCTCCAGCCAGTTCACCAGTTGCTCGCGCCAGTGGCGGGTGTAGAGCATTTCGCCGTGGCGGCGCTGCGGATCCAGCCACAGCCAGACCGGCGGGGTGGCGGTACGGTAGAGCCGTTCGCCGTGGCTGCAGGGTACGGTGAGGTCGGCGCAGCCGTGCAGGATCAGCAGCGGCATGGGCGGGCGCTGATGCAGGTAGCGATCCGGGCTGAAATCGTCGCGAACGGTCCAGGCCAGCGGGTAGCGCAGCGGAGAGGTCAGCCACAGCTCGCCGAGCTTTTCCCGGGCGATCAGCCGATAGCCGGAGAAGGCGCTGTCCAGCACCAGGGCCTGTACTTCGCCGGGCTGGCTGTGGGCGACTACGGTGGCGGCGGTGGCGCCGCCCAGGCTCTGGCCGAACACCACCAGGGGCAGCTGGTCCTGTCGTGCCCGGGCCACCGCCCAGTCGAGGCCGGCGCGGGCATCCTGGTTGACGCCGGGGATGTGCGGCGCGCCTTCGGACAGGCCGAAGCCCCGGTAATCGATGAGAAACAGGTCCCAGCCATAGCGGTTCAGCCAGCTTATGGCCACGTAGTGGGTGCTGATGTTCTCGGCGTTGCCATGCAGGAAGTAGATCAGCCCACGACGGAGCTGGCCCGGCTCCGGACGGGCTGGCAGGAACCAGCCGTGCAGGCGGGTGCCGTCGGCGGACTGCAGGTACACGTCCTCGTAGGGCACGCCGATCTGCGCGGGGGTGCCGCGCAGGCCGGGTTCGGGGAAATAGAACAGGTGGCCGCAGCCGGCGCAGAGGGCCAGCAGCAGGCCTAGCAAGGCGTGGCGAGTCAGAAGTGATGCAGCCATGTCAGTCCGGTTTCACCGCGCGTGTCGTCGCGTTTGTCCCAGCGACTGTACAGGCGCAGCGCCTGGTTGGAGGTGAAGTTCCATTGGGCAGCATCGCTGGCAGCGTTGGCGGACATGGCGAGAGGCAGGGTCAGGGCCAGGTTCTTCCTAAAGGGGGACGATGAGGCTGACGACTGTCTGGTCGATAGTCGGTCCGTCGGACTTAATCACAGCCTCAAGGGCTCTAGCAAGCACTCTGCAAGGGGCTGCGACTTCCGTCGCGAAGCACCCTTGGCCGACCCCGGAGGGAAACTCAGCGAATCAGGCTGAGAAATTCACTGCGCGTGGCGGCATTGCTGCGGAACTGGCCGAGCATCACCGAGGTGACCATCGAGGAGTTCTGCTTCTCCACGCCACGCATCATCATGCACATGTGCTGGGCTTCGATGACCACCGCCACGCCGGCGGCGCCGGTGACTTCTTCGATGGCCTCGGCGATCTGCCGGGTGAGGTTTTCCTGGATCTGCAGGCGGCGGGCGTACATGTCGACGATGCGCGCCACCTTGGACAGGCCCAGCACCTTGCCGTTGGGCATGTAGGCCACGTGGGCCTTGCCGATGAAGGGCAGCATGTGGTGTTCGCACAGCGAATACAGCTCGATGTTCTTCACCAGCACCATCTCGCTGTTGTCGGAGCTGAACAGCGCGCCGTTGGTCACTTCGTGCAGCGTCTGCTCGTAGCCACGGCAGAGGAACTGCATCGCCTTGGCGGCGCGCTTGGGCGTATCGCGAAGGCCTTCGCGGGCGACATCCTCGCCGAGTTGTTCGAGGATCGAGCTGTAGTGTTGTTCCAGTGACATCGGGCTACCTGTCGGGTATGGAAATGAGCGCAAGGCGCGCAGGGTAGGGACGCGAGCGTCAGGCCGCAAGCCAGAGCATCATTCGTCGCGTCCATCCAGCATGGTGCGTTTGAGCAGAACGTAAAGGGCGCCGGTGCCGCCGTGGCGCGGCAGGCAGGAGGTGAAGCCGAGCACCTGAGGATGCTGGCGCAGCCAGGTATTGACGTGGCTTTTGATCAACGGGCGCTTGCCGTCCAGGCGCGCGGCCTTGCCGTGAGTGACGCGTGCGCAGCGCACCTCCAGCTTCGCCGCTTCGGCGAGGAATTCCCAGAGGGTCTCGCGGGCCTTTTCCACGGTCATGCCGTGCAGGTCGAGGCTGCCTTCGAAGGCGATCTGCCCGGCCTTGAGTTTGCGCATCTGGCCTTCCTGCACGCCGTCCCGGGCCCAGTGCAGTTCGTCCTCGGCGCCCACGTCAATGACGAACTGATCGGACAGGCCGTCGACGCGGGTACCTTCGTTGCGCTGGGTGGCGTTCTGCCGGCGGACGTTGAGCTGTGTCCGGTCCGTGCGCGGCTTGCCGGTTTCGGCGCGGTCGTCCTGAATGCGGCGCACACCGCGCACGGCCTGGCTGAAAAGGGAAAAATCGTCGTCTTGGTTCATGCGACCTCCTGAGGGCCGCTAGTTTACTCGCGCTTTTTTCCCAGGTGTGGTGAAAGGCCCAGATCGGTACGGATGCGCAGCCGTTGCCGGCACAGGCGCCAGATGAAGATACCCACCGCCAGCAGAACGATACCGGTCGCGAGCAGTTGCCAGCCCTCGATCGGGGAATTGTGCAGGTCGCCAAGAACGGGCGGCCGGCCCAGCAGACCGGCGATGCCGGCCAGCATCAGCAGCACGCCCAGGGTGGCGCCCATTGCGCCGGCGATGCCGCCCAGCCGCCAGCTCCAGCGGCGCGGTGTTCTGGAAGAGGAGAAGAGGAAAGGATCGCGTTTCATACCGTTGCACCGTGCAGCCAACCGAACTGTGACCGCTAGCGATCACGCCGGTTCGCACGGTGCGCTCAGAGCACGTCGCGAGCCTGGGGCACCACCACGGCGAAGTTGTCGGCCAGAGCGGCCATTTCCATGCGGTGCAGATCGGCGGCCGCCAGGGTGCCATCGCCCAGCGGAATGTCGCGGGTAGCGATAGCGGCGTCCACCAGGGTGCAGCGGTAGCCGTGGTCACGGGCGGCACGCACGGTGCTGCTGACGCTGGAATGGGTCATGAAGCCGCAGACGATCAGGTCCAGATGCCCGTGGGCCATCAGTCGGTCATTGAGATCGGTGCCGCAGAAGGCATTCGGCTGACGCTTTTCCACCACGGTTTCGCCGGGTTGCGGCGCCAGCTCGGGCAGGAAGTGGCCGCGCGTGCCCTGCGGATCGAGCAGGCCGCCGGGAATGCCCAGGTGACGTACATAAATGATGGGACGTTTCTGGGCGCGGGCGGCATTCAGCAATTCGCTGATCTGCTCCAACGCGGCTGCCAGTCCCGGCAGGGCCAGCGTGCCCATGCGGTATTCCATTTGCGGGTCGATAACTAGCAGGGTGGCATTGCCCAGCATGGCCGGCGCGTAGGCGCGACCGTAGAGTTTGAGCATGGAAAGCGGCTGGGTCATGTCTATCTCCTGGCAAGCGAGGACGGCAATGTAGCTGTAGCGGGCGCGCTTGTGAATCGTCTGCGACGCTTTTCCAGCATCAAAATGATGGCGCCTAGCTGTTTGTCGGAGGACGAGTGGTCTGCGCATGGGATAAACTGCCGCGCATTTGCCCCCCCGGAGAATTCACAGTGTCTGTTCTGCCCACCCGCCTTCGTACCTTGCGCGATTACATTCGCTGGGCGGTCAGCCGTTTTCAGGCTGAAGAAATCTATTTTGGGCACGGAGCCGACAACGCCTGGGACGAGGCTCGCATGCTGGTGCTCGGCGCCCTGCATCTGCCGTATGAAATGACCGACGCCTATCTGGACTGCCGGCTGGAAGACCATGAGCGCGATCTGCTCGGTAGCCTGATCGAACGCCGCGTCAACGAGCGCGTGCCAACTGCCTACCTGCTCGGCGAGGCCTGGTTCTGCGGCCTGCCGTTCAAGGTCGACGAGCGCGTGCTGGTGCCGCGCTCGCCGATTGCCGAACTGATCAGCCAACGTTTTTCACCCTGGCTGCCGGCCACACCGGCACGCATTCTTGATCTGTGCACCGGCTCGGGCTGCATCGGCATCGCCTGCGCCTACGCCTTCGAAGAAGCGGAAGTGGTGCTCGGCGACCTGTCGTTCGACGCCCTGGAAGTCGCCAACTGCAATATCGAGCGCCACGGTCTGGAAGACCGCGTCTACACCGTACAGGGCGATGGTTTCGATGGCCTGCCGGGCCAGCGTTTCGATCTGATCGTCTCCAATCCGCCCTACGTGGACGCCGAAGACTTCGCCAGCATGCCGGACGAGTACAGCCACGAGCCGGCGCTGGGCCTGGCGTGCGGTGAAGACGGTCTGGACCTGGTGCGCCGCATGCTCGCCGAAGCCGCCGACCACCTGAACGAGAAGGGCATTCTCGTAGTGGAAGTCGGCAACAGCCAGGTGCATATCGAAGCCCTGTACCCGGAAGTGGACTTCACCTGGCTGGACTTCGAGAACGGCGGCCACGGCGTCTTCCTGCTGGCGGCGAAGCAGTGCCGGGAGCACCAGGCACTGTTCCGCAGCCGTCTTAGCCGGTAACCCGGCGCCATAGCGCGCGCCCGATTACCCGCACCTTGTCCCGAGGTGTGAAGCGCTTGAGGGTGGCCTTGACCACCCCCTGGGTGAAGCGGGTGCGCTTGGAATAATCGACGCGTACATCCACCAGCACCGGGCGGTTCTGTACGGCGATCTCCAGCGCCTGGCGGATGCCCTCGGCGCAGCCTTCATTGTTTTCGATGGCCACGAAGGCCGCGCCGGTCGCCTCGGCCAGCGCCTTGATGTTGAGCGGCTGCAGTACGGTGCAGGTCTTGCGGTTGTAGGGAATTTCCTGCGCCTGGGCGATCTGCGACAGCTCGCCGTCGTTGAACACAAATAACGGCACGCCCAGCTGCAGCTGACTGGCGGTAAGCATTTCCAGACCGGTCATGCGCAGCGCGCCGTCGCCCACCACGCCGACCACGGTCTTGTCCGGATTGGCCAGTCGGGCACCGATGGCGGCCGGGATGCAGTAGCCCATGGCGTTGAAGTCACTGGGCGACAGATAGCGACGCGGACCGTGGATAGGCATCAGCTCGGCGATCAGGAAGGTGTGGTTGCCGTCGTCGGCGACCACGATGGCCTCATCGTCCAGCTGGCCGCGCAGCTCGCCGAAGAAGTGCGCCGGGTTCACCCGACCCTTGCTGTCGTGCTTCAACCATTCTTTGCGGTACGCCGCCTTGTCGGCGCGGATGCGCTCGGTCATGCCGCTGCGCGCGGCCGGTTGCAGCGCTTCCACTTCACGCAACAGCGCCGGAATGACCTGCGCGGCATCGCCCTGCAAGGTGACCCGGGCCGGGAAGTTGGCGTTGAACACGTCCGGGTTGATGTCCGCGTGAATCAGGCAATCCGGCACCGGCATGCTGTAACTGCCAGTGGGGATTTCCGAGAAGCGCGTGCCGACGGCCAACAGACAGTCGCAACCGGCGAAGGCGTTGGCCGCCGCCGGCACGGCGTAATCGCCAAAACCCATGCCCACATGCAGCGGGTGGTTGCCCGGAAAGGCGCTCAGACCTTGCAACGTGGTGCAGGCCGGCGCATCCAGTAGCTCGGCCAGACGCACCAGGTCGGCCTGTGCATCCACCGCGCCCCAGCCGAGAAACAGTCCCGGGCGCTGGGCGCCGACCAGCAGGCGAGCCGCCTCGCGGAGGTCATCGGTGCTTTCCTGTGGCGTGGCGATGGCCTTCTGGAAGGCCGGCATCTCGTCCACGTCGCCGAGGAAATTGCCGATGTTGTACGGCAGCTCGACGAACACCGGCCCCGGCTCATTGCTGGTGGCGATGCGATAGGCCTCGTACAGGGTGGGAATGACGTCCTTGTGACTCTCGATGCGGAACGTCGCTTTGGTGATCGGCTTGAGCAGCGCGTGCTGGTCGATGTCGTGGAGCTGGTAGCGGTAGGGGCTGTCGCTGTGGATGCCGCCGGAAATGATCAGCATGGGAATGCCGTCCAGCCCGGCTTCGCCGATCCCGCTGGCCGCGTGGGTGACGCCGGCCGCCGGCACGATGACCAACGTGCCGATGCTCTCGCTGGTGCGGCTCACGGCATCGGCCATAAAGGCGGCGCCACATTCGTGGGTCACCAGCACCGGCTGAATCCTGTCGGAGGCGTTCAGCTCGTCATACAACTCGGTGTTGTGCACGCCGGGGATGCCGAAGGTGAAACGCACGCCCAGTTGTTCCAGGGCAAAACGCGCCAGTGCCGCGCCGGTCTTCTTCATGTCCTGCTCCTTGTTGAATCGTTGTTGTTAGAGCTGTTGAAAAGCTGTTTAGGAGCGGCTTCCATCATCCCCGCGCGCTGGCCAGGGCCGCGCGGCGTCCGTTCAGGATGCAGTTACTCAGGAACGTGCCTTCCAGCGAGCGGATGCCGCTGATGCCGCCGCCGCCGAAGCCCGCCGCCTCGCCGGCCGCGTACAGTCCGGGAACGGGCTGGCCCTGGGCGTCGAGCACCCGCGACTGCAGGTCGGTGAGCATGCCGCCCATGCTCTTGCGGCTGATGATGCGCTCGCGGATGGCGATCAGTGGGCCGGCCCCGGTATCCAGAATCGGCTGGTTCTTGCAGGTGCGCAAACGGTCGCTGCGCCACTGGCGCAACTGGGCCAGGCGGCGCAGCTGGTCATCGTTGTGCAGCGCCGGGCCGCGTCGCAGCATGCTGTCATACGCCTCCACATCGGCCTGCAGACCGGCGCGGTCGATCGGCAGCGGGCCGAGGGCATTCATGCGTTCGACCAGTTCGTCCAGGCTGTTGCCGCTGACCACGTCCGGGCATTCATCCAGCATCCAGCGCACCAGCTCCTTGTTGCCGGAGAGGGTCTGCCAGACCAGCTTGATCAGCTTGCGGTCGCGGAACAGCGGATTGGTGTCGGTGCCGGAAATGGCCATTTCCTTGATCGCGATGCGCCAGTTCATCAGCTGCCAGCTGTACTGCCCCGGCAGGCGACCGATGCGCTTGCACAGATCGTGGGTGTCGAAGCCCGTGACCAGCGGCTGCGGGCCGATGCGTCGGCCATGCGCATCCAGCCACAGCGCCGAGCGCGGCGGAATCAGGCTCAGACCGTGATCCGGATACTGCGGCTGCGGGTGCGCGATGCCGGCGGCGTAGTTCCACATCTGTTGCAGATTGACCACCTGACCGCCCGCCGCTTGCACCTGATCGTGCAGTGCGCCATCGGCGCAGGGTGGCGTGCCGATCAGCAGATTCTCCGGGCAGGGGCCGTACAGCGCGGTATCCCAATGCTGGCGCACCCGTGCCGGATCGCCGTTGATGCCACCGGTACAGACCACGGTGTTGCCGGCCTGCACGCGGAACACGCCGTCGGGACTGCGACCGTGACAGCCGGTAACGGCGCCGTTCTGGTGCTCCAGACCGACGACGCGATGATCGAACAGGGCGGTGAGGAGATGCCGGCGCGGATGGTTGAACAGCCGTTCGGCCAGCGTGCTGGCCACGCCCCGACCACACCCCCAGGCCACGTGATAGCGCGGCACGGAATTGCCATCGCCCTGGTTGCCGCGCTCCACCCACTGCACGGCGGGGAAGAAGCGGATGCCGTGGCCATTCAGCCAGTCATAGACATCGGCGCGGTTGCGCGACACGTAGTCCTCGGCCCAGCGCTCGCCCCATTGCGCGTCGGGCGCGAACTGCGCGGCGCGTTTCCAGTCGGCCAGAAACAGTTCGGATGAATCCTGGATGCCATTGCGCTTCTGCTCCGGCGTTTCACTCAGCAGCAGCCCGCCGAAGGCGTCGTTGGCCTGCCCGCCGCAGGCCGAACGCGGACCGGCATCCAGCAGCAGCACCCGCTGGCCCAGTTCCAGCAGTTCCAGTGCGGTGACGATACCGGCCAGGCCAGCGCCGATGACTAGGGTATCGGTCTGGTGCAGGGTTTCGCTCATATGCCCCTCGATTCTTTCTTGTTATGGCGGCGAGGATAGGCAGCGAGATGAAGTGCGGGCCTGACATTTTGCGAACGACGCGGTAGCTTCGCTGGGGTCTCGCAACCCGGTAGGCCCATGACCCAGATTGCCCGCAGCGCCGTCTTTATCGGCTTCGATCCGCTGTGCCGTGCCAACCGCCTCGACCCATTGGCGGTACTGGAACGCTGCGGCCTGTCACCCGAGCTGCTGCTGCGCCGCGACCTGTATGTGCCGTATGCGCGCTTCGGCCAGGCGCTGGCACTGGCCGCCGAGCGCTCCGGCAATCCGCTGTTCGGCCTGCACCTGAGCCGTTGGCACGACTACCTGATTCTCGGCCCGTTCGGCCTGTTGCTC
>DATJDB010000032.1:0-8499 GCA_035497635.1 Pseudomonas sp.
AGGCGAAGAAACGCGAATAACCCTCCTCGCCGCGCATGTACCAGCTGGCGAACAGGTGGATCAGAAAGCCCACCCCGGTCACCACGCAGAGCATGGTGAGGGAAAGGCCGTCAAGGTATAGACCCACGCTGGCCTTGAAGCCGGCCACATCCAGCCATTGCCATAGATGCTGGGTATAGACACCGTCTTCCGGCGGCGTGATGACGAACTGCAGGGCGATCCAGGCGCTGGTCAGCGCCGACAGGGCCACCGCGCCAACACCCACGGAGGCCGTCAGGTTCTCGGACATCCGCCCGCGGGAGAACGCCAGAATCAGGTAACCCAGCAGCGGAAAGACGAAGGTGAGGAATAGAAGGTTCATCCGCGCATCTCGCTGGCAGCGTCGATATCCAGGGTGTTGAAGCGGCGATACAGCTGCAGCAGGAGCGCCAGGCCGATGGCGGCTTCGGCCGCCGCCAGAGTGATGACCAGGATGAACATCACCTGACCGTCCGGCTGCCCCCAGCGACTGCCGGCGACCACGAAGGCCAGGCCGGCGGCATTCATCATCACTTCCAGGCTCATCAGCACGAACAGCAGGTTTCGGCGCACCATCAGCCCCACCAGGCCCAGGCAGAAGAGCAGAGCGGCAACGGCCAGGCCATGTTCCATGGGAATTGCGTACATGCTCTTACTCCTGCGCTTCGTGGCGGCCGAGGTGGAAGGCGGCCACCAGTGCCGCCAGCAGCAATAGGGAGGCCAGCTCCACCGCCAGCAAGTACGGGCCGAACAGCGCAATACCCACGGCCTTCGGTTCGATACTGGCCAGCCCCAGCGGCGCATCGGTGGGCTCGGCGAACAGGCCCCACATCAATTGCACGAACAGCACCAGGGTCAGCAGGCTCGGGCCGATCCAGATGCCCGGGCTGAGCCAGGCGCGCTCCTGTTGTGCTAGCTGCGGGCCGAGGTTGAGCATCATCACCACGAACACGAACAGCACCAGGATGGCGCCGGCATAGACGATGATTTCCAGCGCGCCGGCAAAGGGCGCGCCCAGGCTGAAAAAGCACATGGCCACAGCCAGCAGCGAGGTGATCAGGTAGAGCAACGCATGTACCGGATTGGTCCCGGTGATCACCCGCAGGGTGGCAAACACGGCCACCCCGGAAGACAGGTAAAAGGCGTATTCCATTGTTCAAAAGCCTCGGCAGCGGTGGCAGCTCATGGCAGCAGCCCCTTGACGTTGATGGGCTCAGCCTCGCTCTGGGCGGCGCCCTTGGGCTTGCCGGCAATGGCCATGCCGGAGACACGGTAGAAGTTGTAGTCCGGGTATTTGCCGGGGCCGGAGATCAGCAGGTCTTCCTTCTCGTAGACCAGATCCTGGCGCTTGTACTCGCCCAGCTCGAAGTCGGGAGTCAGCTGGATGGCCGTGGTCGGGCAGGCTTCCTCGCACAGGCCACAGAAGATGCAACGCGAGAAATTGATGCGGAAGAATTCCGGGTACCAGCGGCCGTCTTCCTTCTCCGCCTTCTGCAGGGAAATGCAGCCCACCGGGCAGGCCACCGCGCAAAGGTTGCAGGCCACGCAGCGCTCTTCGCCATCGGGGTCGCGGGTCAGCACGATGCGGCCGCGATAGCGCGGCGGCAGATACACCTGTTCCTCGGGATACTGCAGCGTGTCGCGCTTGCGAAAGCCATGGCTGAAAATCATCACCAGGCTGCGTAGCTGGGTGTAGGTGCCGTGCAGCACTTCGCCAATGTACTTGAGCATGTCTCTTCTCCTTACTGGACCGTCAGCACCAGGGCGCCGGTGATCAGCAGGTTGAACAGGGTCAGCGGCAGACAGAATTTCCAGCCGAAGGCCATCACCTGGTCATAGCGCGGGCGCGGCAGCGAGGCGCGCAGCAGGATGAACAGCATGATGAAGAAGCCGGTCTTGAGCGCGAACCAGAAGAAGGACAGCCAGGGCAGCGTGTCGAGGAACGGACCGTGCCAGCCGCCGAAGAACAGGGTGGTCAATAGCGCGGACACCAGCACGATGCCGATGTACTCGCCGACGAAGAACATGCCCCATTTCATGCCGGCATATTCGATGTGGTAACCGTCGGCCAGCTCCTGCTCGGCCTCCGGCTGGTCGAACGGGTGACGGTGCGTCACCGCCACGCCGGCGATGAGGAAGGTACAGAAGCCGAAGAACTGCGGAATGATGAACCACAGGTTCTGCTGCTGATACTCGACGATATCGCGCATGTTGAACGAGCCGACCTGGGCGACGATGCCCATCAGCGACAGACCCAGGAACACCTCGTAGGACAGCGTCTGCGCCGAGGCGCGCAGCGCGCCGAGCAGGGCGAACTTGTTGGCGCTCGCCCAGCCGGCGAACAGCACCGCGTAAACGGTCAGGCCCGCCATGGCGAAGAAGAACAGGATGCCGATGTTCAGATCGGCCACCCCCCAGGTCGGAGTGATCGGCACGATGGCGAAGGCGATGAGCAGGGCGCTCATGGCGATCACCGGCGCCAGCGTGAAGATCAGCCGGTCGGCGAACGGCGGGTTCCAGTCCTCCTTGAAGAACATCTTCAGCATGTCGGCGGCCAGCTGAAAGATACCGAACGGACCGACGCGGTTGGGGCCGTAGCGGTCCTGCCACCAGCCCAGCAGTCGGCGTTCGACGAAGCTCAGCAGGGCGCCGGCGACCACCACGGCCAGCATGATCACCAGCGCCTTGAGCATGGCGATCAGGATGTCGATGACTCCCGGAGTGAACCAGCTCATTGGGCAGCCTCCACCGTGACGATGCCCGCGGCCCGGAAGACCGGCATGCCGGGCAGATTGCGGGGCAGCTCGATCACGCCCGGCGCGCAGGCTTCGCTGATCCGCGCGGTCACGCACACCGCTTCACCGTCCAGATTCAGAATGACAAGGCCGCTCTCCTGAATCCCCAAACGCTCGGCGTCTTCTGGCGCCAGCAGGGCATAGGGCGCTTCAATGCGGGTCTGCACCGGTTCGGCGCGGGCGCTGAGTTCGTCGCTGCCGTACAGGTGATACAGCGGCACAACACTCAGCCCGGTGGCGGACGGCGTAAAGGCACTCGGCACGGCAAACCAGTTGATTGCCTGACGCGGCGCATCCAGCAGACGAACACCCGGATCGCCGGCGCGCAAATGGCCGCCCACTTCATCCTGGAACTTGTTCCAGGCCTGCGGTGAGTTCCAGCCCGGCGACCAGGCGAACGGCACCTGCTGACGCGGCTCGGCGCTGCCGGCATAGCCCTCCATGGAGAAGGCGAAGGCCGAATCCTGGTCCTGGGGCTGACGCGGTTCGTGCACGCTGATGTTGGCGCGCAGGGCGGTGCGGCCGCTGTAGCGATGTGGTTCACGAGCCAGCTTCAGGCCCTTGATGCGGAACGAGGCCTTGGGCGCGGCATCGACGATTGCCGCCAGGGCCGGATGGGCGGCGGCGCAATCGGCGGTGGCCTGATCCAGTTGGGTCCAGTCCACCGGCTGCTCGCGCAGGGTGTTGTTCAGCGCATGCAGCCAGCGCCAGCTTTCGCGGATGCGGCTGTCCGGGTCGTAGTAGGACGGCTCGAACACCTGGAAGAAGCGCTGTGCACGGCCTTCCTGGCTGACCAGCGTGCCATCGGCCTCGGCGAAGGTGGCAGCGGACAACACCAGTTGCGCACGCTCGACGGTTTCGGTGCGCTGGTGATCGACGGCGATCAATGCCTGGCAGGCCTGTAGCGCGGCGTCGACCCGGGCGCGGGGCAGGCGGCGGAACAGGTCGTTTTCCAGCACGACCAGCGCCTCCGCGCGACCTTCAGTCAGCGCATCCAGTGCAGCGTCCAGCGGCTGGCCACCCAGCAGGGCAACGCCCAGGCTGTTGGCTTCCGGCACCACCAGGCTGATGGAACCGGCCTTGTCGCGGTTGTTCAGCGCCTGGGCCACGTTGCCCAGCGCTTCGATGATCGCCTGACTGTCCAGCGAAGCGCCGCCGATCAGCAAGGGTCGGCGAGCGGCGAGCAGGGCCTGGCCGATGCGTTCGGCCAACGCCTGGGCATCGGCTTCCAGACCGGCGACGGCCGGCGCGCTGGGGTCGATGGCATGGGCCACGGCAAAACCGATGCGCGCCAGATCCGCCGGGGCGGCGTGAACACTTTCCTTGGCGATGTCATCCAGACGGGTTTTGTTCGGGCAGGCGATGAATATCGGGTACAGGGCATCCTGTGCCACGTTCTGCACGGCGGCCTGATGCCAATCCTGGATCTTCATGGATGCGGCGATTTCCGTGGCCTTGCCACGGGCGGCCTGACGCACCGACAGGGCCAGGCGTGGCGCAGTCTGGGTGAGGTCTTCGCCGAGGATGAACACGGCGTCGTGGGCTTCGATGTCGCGCATGGAGGCGACAGGTAGCGGGCCGCGTTCCATGAGCTGGCGGATCAGTTGCAAGTTCTCCAGTTCGGCGGCGGGGATGCCGCAGGAAAAATTGTCCGCACCGACTAGCACCTGCAGCGCATGGTTGCTTTCCAGGCTAGCGCGCGGCGAGCCGATGCCGATCAGGCGCTTGCCACGCAGCAGGGCGGCGGCCTTGTCCAGCGCCTGATCAACGCCAAGCACGTCGGTGCCGAGCAGCGGCTGGCGCGGACGATCCTTGCGATTGGCGAAGCCATAGCCGAAGCGGCCACGGTCGCACAGGAAGTAGTGGTTCACGGCGCCGTTGAAGCGATTCTCGATACGGCGGACTTCGCCATGGCGCTCGCCGGGGCTAATGTTGCAGCCGGCCGAGCAGGACTGGCAGATGCTCGGCGCGTACTGCATGTCCCACTTGCGGTTGTAGCGTTCGGAATGGGTCTTGTCGGTGAACACGCCGGTGGGGCAGACCTCGGTGAGGTTGCCGGAGAACTCGCTTTCCAGCACACCGTCTTCAACGCGGCCGAAATAGACGTTGTCATTGGCGCCGAACACGCCCAAGTCCGTGCCGCCGGCGTAATCCTTGTAGAAACGCACGCAGCGATAGCAGGCGATGCAGCGGTTCATCTCGTGGGAGATGAACGGGCCAAGGTCCTGATTCTGGTGGGTGCGCTTGGTGAACCGGTAGCGGCGCTTGTTGTGGCCGGTCATCACTGTCATGTCTTGCAAATGACAGTGACCGCCTTCCTCGCACACCGGACAGTCGTGCGGATGGTTGGTCATCAGCCACTCGACCACGCTGGCGCGGAACGCTTTGGCTTCCTCGTCATCGATCGAAATCCACGACTTATCGGTGGCGGGGGTCATGCACGACATCACCAGCCGGCCCCGGGTGTCGTTTTCGTCGCTGTACTGCTTGACCGCGCACTGACGGCAGGCACCTACGCTACCGAGCGCGGGGTGCCAGCAGAAGTAAGGCACGTCGAGGCCGAGGGACAGGCAGGCCTGCAGCAGGTTGTCTGCTCCGTCGACGTCGTACGCGTTGCCGTCTACATGAATAGTGGCCATGGCACTGGTTCTTTTTACCCACCGAAGCGGGCGTGGCTAATGGGAATTCCGCTGTGTTGCGCCGCAGCCGAGACCAACAAACATCCTCAGGCGCGGCGGTTACGCATGGGTCGGTGTCCGGCTTTGGGCAACGCCGGCCTCGAATTCGCTTCTGAAATACTTGATGGCGCTGCCCAACGGCTCGACGGCACCGGGTGCGTGGGCACAGAAGGTCTTGCCCGGGCCGAGAAAATCCACCAGTCCCAGCAGGATCTCGATGTCTTCCGCACGGCCCTGGCCGCGCTCCAGCGCGCGCAGGGTTTTCACGCTCCAGGGCAGGCCATCGCGGCACGGGGTACACCAGCCGCAGGATTCGCGGGCGAAGAACTCTTCCATGTTGCGCAGCAGCGACACCATGTTGATCGAGTTGTCCACGGCGAGAGCCAGTCCGGTACCCATGCGCGTGCCGACCTTGGCGATGCCGCCGGCATGCATCTGCGCATCCAGGTGTTCGGGCAGCAGAAAGCCGGTACCGGCGCCGCCGGGCTGCCAGCACTTGAGACGGTAGCCGTCCTTCATGCCGCCGGCGTAGTCCTCGAACAGTTCGCGGGCGGTAATGCCGAAGGGCAATTCCCAAAGGCCGGGATTCTTCACCTTGCCGGAGAAGCCCATGAGCTTGGTGCCCATGTCTTCGCTACCGGGACGGCACAGCGACGTGTACCAGTCCACCCCGTTACCAATGATGGACGGCACGCTGCACAGGGTTTCCACGTTGTTTACGCAGGACGGCTTGCCCCACGCACCGACGGTGGCGGGAAAGGGCGGCTTGGCGCGTGGATTGGCGCGGCGGCCTTCCAGCGAGTTGATCAGTGCGGTTTCTTCGCCGCAGATGTAGCGACCGGCACCGGTGTGCACGAACAGTTCGAAATCGAAGCCGCTGCCGAGGATGTTCTTGCCTAGCAGGCCGGCGGCCTTGGCTTCGTCGATGGCGCGGTCCAGGTTGCGCGCCGCATCCACGTACTCGCCGCGCAGGAAGATATAACCGCGATAGGCTTTCAGAGCCCGCGCGCTGATGAGCATGCCTTCCACCAGCAGGTGCGGCAGTTGCTCCATCAACAGGCGGTCCTTCCAGGTGTTGGGCTCCATTTCGTCCGCATTGCACAGCAGGTAGCGGATGTTCAGCGACTCGTCGTTGGGCATCAGGCCCCACTTCACCCCGGTGGGGAAGCCGGCGCCACCACGGCCCTTGAGACCGGAATCCTTCACCGTCTGCACGATGTCGGTCTGGGCCATCTCGGCCAGTGCCTTGCGCAACGCGCTGTAGCCATTCTTCTGCTGATACTCGTCGAGCCACACGGGCTCGCCGTCGTCGCGCAACCGCCAGGTCAGCGGGTGGGTTTCCTCGCGTCGCTCGATGCGGTTGACGGGACCCAGGGAGGAAAGCGCCATCATGGATAGGCCTCCAGCAACCCGGCCACGCCACCGGACGTGACATCGCCATAGGTGTCGTCATTGATCATCAGCGCCGGCGCCTTGTCACAATTACCCAGGCAACACACCGGGATCAACGTGAAGCGGCCGTCAGCAGTGGTCTGGCCGGGCTCAATGCCCAATTCCTGGCGGATCCCGTCCAGGACGCTCTCATGACCGCCGATATAGCAGGTCATGCTGTCGCAGACCCGAATGATGTGGCGGCCCACCGGCACACGGAAGATCTGGCTGTAGAAGGTGGCGACACCTTCCACATCGCTGGCAGGAATGCCGAGCAGCTGGCCGATGGCATCACAGGCGCCATCCGGCACCCAGCCGCGGGCTTTCTGCACGATCCTCAGGGACTCGATGGAGGCGGCACGCGGGTCTTCGTAATGTTGCATCTCGTGCTCGATGGCACTGCGCTCGGCATCGCTGAGGGTGAAGCGGTCGGTCTGAATTAGGGGCTGGCTCATGGTTAGCGGTCCACGTCGGCCATCACGAAATCGATACTGCCCAGGTAGGCGATCAGGTCGGCAATCATGCTGCCGTTGATCACCGACGGAATCTGCTGCAGGTGCGGGAAGCTGGGCGTGCGGATACGCGTGCGGTAGCTCATGGTGCTGCCGTCACTGGTGAGGTAGTAGCTATTGATGCCCTTGGTTGCCTCGATCATCTGAAAGCTCTCGTTGGCCGGCATCACCGGGCCCCAGGACACTTGCAGGAAGTGCGTGATCAGGGTCTCGATGTGCTCCAGCGTGCGTTCCTTGGGCGGCGGGGTGGTGAGTGGGTGATCCGCTTTGTACGGGCCGGCGGGCATGTGCTGCAGACACTGCTCGATGATCTTCAGGCTCTCGCGCATCTCGCCCATCTTGACCAGGCAGCGGTCGTAGGCATCGCCGTTAACAGCCAGCGGTACGTCGAAGTCAAAGTGCTGATAGCCGGAGTAGGGGCGTGCCTTGCGGATGTCGAAGTCGCAACCGGTAGCGCGCAGGCCGGCGCCGGTCACGCCCCATTCCAGCGCTTCCTGGGTGTTGTAGGCGGCGACACCCCGGGTACGACCGATCAGGATGCTGTTCTTCAGGGCGGCCTTTTCGTACTCGTCTAGGCGCTTGGGCATCCAGTCGAGGAATTCGCGCACCAGCCTGTCCCAGCCGCGTGGCAGGTCGTGGGCGACACCGCCGATGCGGTACCAGGCTGGATGCATGCGGAAGCCGGTAATGGCCTCGATGACCTCGTAGGCGCGCTGGCGGTCGGTGAAGGTGAAGAACACCGGGGTCATGGCGCCGACGTCCTGGATATAGGTACCCACGTAGAGCAGGTGATTTTGGATGCGGAAGAACTCGGCCATCATCACGCGGATGAAGTCCACCCGGTCCGGCACGGTGATGCCGGCCAGCTTTTCCACCGCCAGCACGTACGGCAGGTTGTTCATCACCCCGCCGAGGTAGTCGATGCGGTCGGTGTAGGGAATGAAGCTGTGCCAGCTCTGGCGCTCGGCCATCTTCTCGGCGCCGCGATGGTGGTAGCCGATCTCCGGCACGCAGTCGACGATCTCCTCGCCGTCCAGCTGCAGGATGATGCGGAAAGCGCCGTGG
>DATJDB010000033.1:0-9365 GCA_035497635.1 Pseudomonas sp.
GTCATCATCACCCAGCCTTCCTTGTCGGGGTGGTAGGGCTCGTGCTCCTGGCCTTCGAGGGGGAACCAGAGAATCAGCGCGCCGCTGGTGCCGGCGCCATAGGGGCCGAGCTGGGTGGCGCTGGGGGCGATGGCATGCACCGCTCCTAGGCCGGCGCCCCCCTATGCGGCGCTCCCACATACGCAATGCGCTCAATACGCTGGACATCCGCCTGTCCGCGCCATTGTTCCACGAGTTCTGCCAGATCCTCTCGTTCGGCGAACTCGCCAAAGACATGGCGTGCCGTAACGGGGCGCTGGGACTGAATCAGGATGCGGCGCAGCTCGGCCAATTGCCTTTTTTGCTGCTCGCTGACGGTTCGGGCAAGCGTGATGCCCTGCTCATACAATGTGCGCATCTCGAGATCGCTTTTGTTGTAGAAGCGTCGATCGAACCGCGTGCGGGCGGCGTGGCGGAACTGTTGAAACGTGGCTGGTCGCCAATCCGCCATGGCCTGCTCCAGCGCCTCGGCGTATTCGCTAAGCGCCGTGGCCTCTTCCTCGCTGAAAAGGCGCCCCCCACGTGCCAGGCTGGCATTCCAGCGCAGCAGGTTGGCGAGCGCATTCGGGCTATAGCCGGAGGCGATCGAGTGTTGCGCGGCACTGAGCGCTTGTCGAAGGAACGAGGCGCGCCGTGGCATATCTCCCGCCAGGCCGACTTCCGAGGCGTAGAGGGAGCAGCTTTGTTCGCTGATGGCCGCACAACCCGGCTGCCAGAGCAGCGAGGCGCCCCCTTGGCGTGGCACGAAATGCCACTGCTCACCGTGGTGCTCATAAGGGTCATCACGCAGGTTTACGAGCCCCGCCAGCAGCAACGTAATCCCGGGCCCGGGCGCGGTGAAGGCCAGTACCGCAGCGGATAGCGCCAGCTTCCACTCCACATCCATCCAGGCCGAAGGCGCGCTGGGAATGATGTCGTTGTGGTTGACCAGGCGATGATGCGTCAGCAGGTGGGCCCGCTCCACGAACAGGCGATCGGCTGCTCGGGGCGCGCCAAAGGTGTAGAGCTGGACATTTTCCGACCAGTTATTGCGCAGCCACTCGGCCAGCAATAAAGCAATGGCTCCGCCCAGGCTGTGGCCGCAGACGATGATGCTCTGTTCGGGACGATAGAAGGCGCGTAGGTATTTAGTCACGAACTCTCTAGCAGCAAGAAACGCCCCGTGGAAACCCCTATGGGCCTGTCCATTGCCGCCTCCTTCGCCGTAAGGAATTTGGCGCGCATCCATATCACGCAGGATGTCCTTGTGCGTTGGCTCGGTACCGCGCACGGAAATCAGCACCACCTTGTCGCTATGGGTAATGAACGCCTGGGTGTGGGTTTTCTCGTCATAGAGAAAGTGCACGTCCTCGGGGTTTCGCCAGCCCTGCTCGGCCTCGGCCTGATAGCGATCCGGGTCGTAGGGCATCACCTCCAGGCGCTTCGAGTACGGCACTTCCTCATACAGCAGGCGGAAGTCGGTCTGTTCAAACCTGTGCGCCCGTTCCAGGCGCGGCAGATGTTCATGGAGCACCTGACCAATGCTGCCGTCGTGTTGATAAGGCGGTGGCGCGGACTGATAGATGCCTTCAGTTGGCGCACTGAACGGGGCGTAGACGAGGTTGCTGAAAACCGCCAGGTGGTAGGCGTTGAGGGCGCAGAATGCCTTGTCGCGCGAAAGCAGGGGGCTATAGGCGCGCAGTGCCTTGACCTCAAGCAGATGATGCCTGCCGGGCTCCAGCGCCACGCCCGGACGCAGCTTGGCTTGGCCGGCGGCTTCCTTGAGGTTCGAGTTGGATTCAGGCTGCCATGTGTGGTCGAGAGGGGGAAGATGGGCCTTCGCATCCACGAAATCGCTCACTTCGACGCGCAGAAATACGGCCTGCTCACGTTCGGCCCGTTTCTTGGCCAGGTAAGTGGAGCCATCGGGGGACCGTGGGCCACTAGGGGATTGCTCGGCGGCTATCTGAAGGGCGGAAAGAGGGAGTCCGAAGAATTCTCTATCCATAAGATCTGCATACCAAGGGTCTGAAGTTCCCTGGCCTCCTGCGGATAAGTCAAGAACCGCAGGCCCGCTGTAGATATTGTCTACCTTGGCAAAGCCATCGCCATCAAGCTTGCCTGCATAAGACTGCCCTTCCCGGTCGTGCAAAAGGTACGGTAGGCCGGCATAAGGGGAGCCATGCCCGTGTTCGTCCACCAGACGGAAGCTGATCCAGTTGTCGCGTAGTGGGCAGGCCAGACGATCCATTTGGGTGTATTGCATATTAGGCATCCATTCCTACTCCGTGCAGTTGGGATAGACCGTGCATTCACGGCCATTCATCTTGAAGGTTCTAAAGGTGGGAGGGTTCTGACATCTCCTCCACTCCCCCGGCCTGGGCTCGCAAAGACGCCACCCCTCGGGGAGCCTGACCCAGGTATTTTTATATGCTGGCTTTTCCTCGGCATTCAGCCGTATATCTAGCCGTACCGTCTTGCCGGACAAGTCCTGGAGGGGCAGATAGGCGCCGGCGCCTTTGCAGCTCAGCAGTTTCTCTAGTTGGCCGAGGCGTGATCTGGCGGCACTTAATTTAAAAAGCCACTCGCATTCGCCCTCCTTGTGCAGCACGCCATGGGAATCGAACCCTGGCGCACCCGCAGGCAGTTGCTGTTCTATCAGAAGCTGGCCGTTGTCATAGTCCCTATCCCAATAGGTTTCGCCGTAGCGCCCATGCACATACAGTCCCACCCGGTTCAGTTGCAGATGACAGGTACCGTCGTAGTAACTGACCGGTATGCGGAAGTGGTAGTGTTGAGGGGTGGGCTGGAAGTCGTTTTCAAACGTCTGGCTTTTCCGAGGGCGCCCGACGCAGCTGTCGCGATTGGAAACGTCGTAGTGGGCCTGGGCGCGCAACTTGAAATCGGCGGGCAAGTCGCCTTCGAAGGTAAAGGCATCGCCGACGGCCATGCCGAGGCTTTGACAGCCGCCCAGGAGGGCGGTTGCGACGAGCAATGGGAGGCGGAGGATGCCCCGGGCAAACGAGACGTTATGCATGATTAGGTCTCTGCTTGTTGCTGTCGGCGACGATTTGCTGACAACGCGACAGGTGAGCTGCGGCCGATTCGGAGGCGTGAGGTTGCCAGAGGGTATGATCGGACCATTCGGGTTGCAGGCGATGGGCCAGTAAGAACTGTAGGCTTTCGTTGCTTGCCCAGCCCCATGCCTCCGCCTGTGCAAGCTGCTCCTCTAGCCAGTCCGTGAAATTCTTTTTTTCAACCAGTCGGCAGAGTTCGGCGGCATGGGTTTGCCAGAGCCAAAGTTCCAGGTTATGGCGCTGGATGGCTCGGGCGATCGCCTCCGGTTCCGGAATCTGTAGCCACGCGGGCGCCCCCGGTACGGCTGTCGGACCGGGAACTGGGTTATCAACGGCTTGCCAGGCATCACCGTCCCACGCAAGCGCGCTGACGAGCGGCCCCAGTAAGCCGGGCCGCAGTGCGGGCTCCAGTGCTTGTAAATGCCTGGCGATGACCCGGTTATCTTGGAAGCGATAGATGGACTGCTGGCCATGCTCTTCGACCAGCATGCGCTCACGCCAATGTTGAGCTAGTTGTTGCAGGTCAGGTTGCGCCGAGCTCGCTAGCCATCCCCAGTGACGCTGTGGCAGTTCCAGCCACTCACGGATCAGCGAAGCGTGAGGGTGGTGCAGCCTGACCAGCCAGGGGCCGATGTTCGCCAATTCATCGAGTGCACTGCCTTGATAGAGGTTGGTGTACTCCGTCATCAGACCTGCACCGAACAGTTGCGCGATGGGGTCCGGCTCGGCTTGACGGTCCACAATCAGAAAAAGGGCACGATTGTGCTGGGCTTGTTCGTCCAGCCAGCTAGCTGCGGCGGTTGTCATAGATCGCAGCTCCCTTCACGGCAACTCTCGCATACAGGACAACGACTGGCTCCCAGCAGGTGGGCGGTCTTCATCATGGCTGTTTGGCTGCTGGCCAATGAGCCTTTGGAAGGTATCTCTGCTTGCGCTGCTGGCTCTGCTTCATGTTCTCCAGGTGGTAGGGGTTTTAGGACGGCGATGCCCGATCCCGCCCCCGCACTACCCCCTGAGTTCAGCTTGACTTCCGCACCCACCACGCTCACCCCACCAGCATCCAGCTTGATAAAGCTGCCGCCGGCTTTGAGGGTCAATTCAGAGCCTGCGTCCAGCACGAGCTTTTCACCGGCGAAATAGTGGATTTCCTCCCCGGCCTCGATGAACTGCCCCGTCCCCAGCTTCAGGTGCTGGCTGCCGGCGACGGTCAGGTGGTCATCGGCCTTGAGCTCCACCAGGCGGTTGCCGTGGGTGATGCGGTGCTCCTCGGCCTTCAGTTCGCTGTGGCTGTTGCCCTCGACGGTGCTGTGGCGCTGGTGGCCGATGTGCAGGCGCGAGTCGTGGTTGACGTGCTGTTCCCAGTCGCGCTGGGCGTGCAGGTAGATCTGCTCGGCGTCCTTGCGGTCGTCGATGCGCAGCTCGTTGCCGCCCTGGCCGTTCGGCGTGCTGCGGGTCCTGAACACGCTGCGGGTCTTGTGCTCGGGCAGCGGGTAGGGCGGCTGCTGTTCCAGGTTGTACAGGCAGCCGGTGATCAGTGGCTGCTCGGGGTCGCCGTTCAGGAAGCTGACCAGCACCTCCATGCCGACGCGCGGGATGAGCAGGGCGCCGTACTGGCTGCCGGCCCAGCCGGAAGCCACACGCAGCCAGGCGCGGCTGGTTTGCTCGGGCGCCTCGCGCTCCCAGTGGAACTGCACTTGGACGCGGCCGTATTCGTCGCAGTGGATCTCCTCCGGCGGCGCACCCTCGTTCGCTGCCGGGCCGATGACGATGGCGCTCTGGCTGCCGAGCAGGCGCGGGCGCGGATGCAGCGGGGGCAGGCGGAAGGCCTGGTCGCCGGGGATGGCGCTGAAACGGTTGCGATAGCCCTGGCTGAAGGGGCCGGCGTCCTCCCAGCCCGCTTCGGCCGGCAGGTTGGCGGCGAAGGCTTCGGCATACGCTTCCAGCACCTGGGGCTGACGGCCCTGATGCCACACCTCGGCGAGCAGCCACAGGCCGGTGCAATCCTCGCGCGGATGCTCGATCAGCTTGAACAGTTGCCCGGCGCGCAGGCCGGCATGGTTGGCCAGGCCCTCGGCGCGGCGCTGGTCCACGCGGCGTGCCTCCAGGGTGTGCTGGGCCAGCTGCTTGCCGGCCTGGCCAGTGCGAAAGCGCGGCTCGAAGGCATAGCTTTCCGGGCTGAGCACGGTGTGGGACTGCTCGGCGTCCTGATCGGCCGGCGGCTGGGTGAAGGCCGCTTCCAGTTTCAGGTGCGACTGCTGGAAGTCATAGCTGCGCAGGGCGAGGGCCGAGGGCCGGCTGGCCAGGCGCAGGCCGAAACGGGTGACGGCCGCGGCGGCGGCGCTGGGCAGATAGGGCAGCGGCTGGGCGAGACTGTCGAACATCTGGGCATCGTTGCCGAAGACCAGCACATGGCCGGTGTCGCTGTGCCGGAAGTGATAGTGCAGGCCGTCTTCCTCGCACAGGCGCTGGAAGAACTGCAGATCGGTCTCGGCGTACTGCACGCAGTGCTCGCGCGCCGGGTAGTCCTCGGGCAGGGCCTTGAAATCGGCGGTGTCGGCAGGAATGCCGTGCTCCTCGAGCAACTGGGCGAGGATCTGCGGCACGGCACGCTGCTGGAAGATGCGTGAGTGGGTGCGCAGGGCCAGGCGGGCGAGGTGCGGCACCAGGGAGAGCGAATAGCGGGTGAGGCTGTTGCTGGTTTCGCCCAGGGCGAGGGTTTCGATCAGGCCGTGGACGCCGCCCTGGTCTTTGCCGAAGGACAGAAAGGCCGGCTGCAGCAGCAGCGCGTCGAGGTCGATGTCCGCATCGTCGCTGACCAGTTCGAGGTCGAAGCGAAAGGGCGCGCCGATGGCCTCGCGGCCGGAGAAGGCGAGGACCTTGAAATCACTGGAGGCGCCGGGAATCGTCAGGGTGAAAACGACAGGCTGGGCGGTGGACATCCGTTACTCCTCACGCGCTGGGCATACGGTTCCGCATGGGCGGAAGCTGTGGTTCAGACAAACGGCAACGGCCAGGAAGCCTGGCCGTTGTTTAACCTTGAGGACGATTAGACGCTCGGTGCGCGCCAGTCATCGGAGCCGGAAGTGCCGGCCACTTCATGGGTCCAGACGATCTTGCGGTAGGTGAAGTAGACGTCTTCCAGGTGGGTGAAGTGCGTCATGTTCGGGTCCTGGCAGTTGGGCATGCGCGACTGCACGTCGACGATCACCGCATCTTCCAGCTCGATGGTGAAGTAGTGCTCCTGGGTGCCGGTGGCCGAGGTGCGGTACCACTCCAGGCGGCACTTGTTCAGGCGTTCGCCGGAGGTCAGCGCGGCGAAAATCAGCGGCGAGGACTTGTCGAAGACCTTGCTGATCATTAGCGGCTTATGGACGCGCTGGCCGGTCGGCTGGCCGGACTGCGGGTCACGGGGAATGATTACCTGGTGGCTGAAAGCCTGGACCAGGATCTGGTCTTCGTGGCCTTCCTGGAAGATGTTGCCGACCGAGTCTTGGGTAAAGGTGCCAGCGGTGATCAGACCCTGCTTGCTGCCCTCGATGGTCATAAAGGCGGGAGTTGGCATGGTGAAGCTCCTAGTGCATGGATGGATGAATGCCCGGAGCGTGTTGATCAAATTACATGCCAGTTTCAGAAAATCCTTTTAATACAACAAGTTGTGATTGGAACGTCTCTTGATTCCAAGATCTAATAATTTCCTTTGAAAATTATGTGCAATAAGTTGCTCGGCGTGCGCAATAAGTTGCTCAGTGGCCTAGGGCCAGTATGCGGGGCGGGTTACAGGTCGATCGAAATCTCCAGACGCTTATTGGGTGCGCAAGATATTGCTCGCTTTCTTCTCAATGGCTGTGTGTGTATCTAAGTGGTCCGTCCTTTATCTGTATGGGTAACCATCTTGTCACTATTCCCTCCTGTGGCTTATCAGCTCCGCCACCCGCCTTACGGCTTCCAACTCGCTGCAGCCATGCTCCTGCATCAGCCTCCACCGCTCCGCCTTTTCCTCCGCCTCGGTCATCGCCAGGGCGAGGAACAGGCTGGGCGGCACGACGCGGAACAGAGCCTCGAGCTTCTTCGACAGCACCACGCCTTCGGTGAACTTGCCCGGCTCCTTGCTGGCGGAGAGCAGCAGGGCTTTTTGCGCCGGAGTGAGTTTGCGAAAGCGGGCGATTTCCTCGATTTCCGCCGGCGGCAGGTTCAGGCAGATCCACCACTCGATCATGTTGAGCATGGTCTGCGCCGCGTCCGGAAAGTCCGCGAGGTTCTGCGTGGCCAGCCAGAACCAGGCGCCCATTTTTCGCCACATCTTGGTGCCCTTGACCACGAAGGGGGCGAGCAGCGGGTTGCGGGTGATGATGTGGCCTTCGTCGGTGACCATGATGATCGCCCGGCCGAGGAACTGATCGCGCTCGGCCATGTTGTTCACGGTGTTCATCAGGCTGATGTAGCTGATCGACAGCTGCGCCTCGTAGCCCTCGCGGGCGTAGGTGGCCAGGTCCACCAGGGTCACGTCGGATTCCGGCCACGGCGTGCCTTCGCGGTCGAACAGCTGCCCCTCGAAGCCCTGGCAGAACAGGTCCATGGACTCGGCCATCTCCTGGGCGCGCTCGCGTCTTCGGGTCGGCCACTGCGGATCGGCCGCACAGGCCAGCAGGGCGGCGCGCACGTCGCGGGTCAGCACCTGGCGTTGCTCGGCGGTGGCCAGCCGCGCCGCGTTGAGAATGCACTCGCGAATCAGGCTGCGATCGGCGCGGGTCAGTCTTGCCTCTTCCTTGGCCTCGCCGCCGGTGATCATCAGCCGGGCGGTGATCTCCAGCTCGCCGAGAATGTCGCGCTGCTCGTCGCGGCCGGGGTTGGCGTCCTCGTCCTCGGCGTCGAGGCCGCTGGCGGCCAGCAGCTCGGGCTGTTCGATCAGCCGCCGGGCATCGGCGAAGGGCGCCAGGCTGACCTCGCTGCCGGGCTTGAGCTGTACGCGGTGCACGCTGAGGCCCAGGGTGGCGAAGTAGTCGGCCTGCAGGCCGAAGGAGTTGCCGGCTTCGACGATGAACAGCCGTGGGCGGTGCACGGCCATGACCTGCATCAGCAGGCTGACCAGGGTGGCCGACTTGCCGGCGCCGGTGGGGCCGAACAGCAGCAGGTGGCCGTTCATGGCGCGGTCCTGGGGCGAGAGCGGGTCGAAGGTCAGCGGCTCGCCACCCCGGTTGAAGAAGGTGATGCCGGGATGGCCGGTGCCGGTGGCGCGCCCCCACACCGGGGCCAGGTTGGCCAGGTGCTGGGCGAATATCAGGCGGGTGTACCAGTCGCGCTGGTCCTGGGCGGGGTTGTAGACCATGGGCAGCCAGCGCAGGTAGCTGTTGCAGGCGGCTACCTCGTCGGCCGGCTGCACCGGCTCCAGGCCGGCGCCGAGCAGCACGTTGGCCAGGGCGGTGGAACGCTGGCGCAGCTCGGTCGCGTCGGTGGCGCGCAGGTAGAAGGCCAGGGTGCCGCGATACAGTTTGTGCTGGCGGCCGAGGATGGCGCGGGCGGTGTCGACATCCTCGCGGGTCTGGGTCGAGGCGAGGTTCTCGCCCATGGCTTTGCGCGACAGGCGGGTGAGCTGCGCTTCCAGCACGTCCTGGGGTTTGATCACCAGGGTCAGGCTGAGAATGCAGCCCTCGGGCAGTTGATCGAATAGCGCGTTGAGCGCGTCGCCCCGCGGCAGTTCCCCGCACAGCTGGCCGATGCGCGGTGCGCGGCGCAGGCGGTCGACCACCATTACCCGGTGCGGCTGGTCGTCGAAGTACCACAGGCCCTGGTCGCTGTCGGCGCGCGGCTCGCTGAAGAACAGCCGCTCGGCGAAGTCATGGTCGAAGGGCAGCTCCAGCGTGTCGCCAGTCTCTGCGTCTTGCTGCGGCTCGGGCTGGCAGACGCGCCGGTGGAAGTCCTTCGTCGGTTCGTCGGTGAGGGTGGGCGCCGGATTGAACCAGGGCAGCAGCCAGGCGTAGAAAGCCTGGCCGTTCAGGCGTCGGCAGCTCAGGCCGGCGGAATGCAGCGCCGCGCTCAGGCGCTCGCAGACATGGTTGAGGGCCTGCTCCGGCGCTTCGACGGCGCTCTCACTGCGGCGGTAGATGACCAGCCGCACCCGGCGCTGGCGGCCGCGCCAGGGCAGGTGGGTGACCACACGATCCTCGAATAGGCCGCCGGGGCGGCTGATGGCGGCCAGGTGTTTTTCGATGAGACCGAGGTAGGCCTCGGTGAAGGCGCTGCCTCGGGCGCGCTCGCGCACGTAGCTTCTGA
>DATJDB010000034.1:0-5710 GCA_035497635.1 Pseudomonas sp.
CCATCCTATACGAGCGACATCAATTCAGAAATCATTCAAACAACCCAGACTATGGAATTTCTCACCCAGAAATTCACGGAAATGCATATGCTCGATCTTCAAGAAATTCCGACGGAATCTATATTGAGGCGCGAACCCAGAGACAGATAAGCATCAATGACACTTACGGACCCAAAGGGAGATTTCAGTACGATCGACTTTTACGGGCATACCTGCTGCATGAGGAAGCAGCTTTGAAGGCGTGCTCATGGGGAAAATTCCAAATAATGGGATTTAATCATATAAAAGCAGGATTTCCAACCGTAAAAGAATTTACTAGGGCCATGTCGCTAGGCGAGGCCGAACACCTTAAAGCTTTTCTGAAGTTTGCAAAAAGCAATGAAAGATTAATCCGCGGTCTGCGCGAAAAGAACTTTGAGATGATCGCCGAAGGACATAATGGATCCGCTTGGCGCTCGATAAACCCAGAATACGCCGCAAACATTGAAAGGTTCTACAATGAGTACCATTCAAATTAAAATACTCCTAGCTATACTCCTAGCCAGCCCCTTCGCTTTCGCAGATTCGCAAAGAAATGAAAGTCTAGAAAGCCATTGCCTGAAAAGCGAAAAAACAATATTTGAATTCAATACAACTCCCAGAAAAAAGACTGTATCACTGTGCGAAGGCGAAAAGCAAAACTACCTTGTTTATAGATATGGACGACCTGGAAAACCAGAAATACAATACCCTCTAATCCTAGATGAAAACTCTTGGGGAAAGTTTAATCTAGATGGCTACTCCAGGGGAGGCGGAATCGGCAATGACGCAATGGGAGATTACTCATTATCGTTCACAAACATTGACACAGAATACATAATTACCCAGAATTGGCGGCTAGCCACCAACGAATATTACATTGGAATTATTATTAAAACCCCAACAAAGCGATACGTCGTACACGGAGATCCAAAAACCCAAATCGGCTCATTGCTTCTGCTGGGCAACAGAATCCAACTCGATTAGAAAATCAGGCGGGGTTCCAAAAACAAAAAATGCCAGCGCAGCATTTCCCATGCTTACGCTGAAGGATGTCCAAGGTCGGCCGGATCAACTCATGGAGTTACACCAGGCGGTTGCAGGAACTGAGTGCAACACAGGGCGGCCTTTTTTACTGGCCAGCTCTTCGGCTTTTTCGGCTAGAAGCCGCTTGAGTCGGGCGTTTTCGTCGGCCGGAAATTGCTGGAATTTGAAGGCAGCAAGAATCGCGCTCCGCTTCAGCTCGCATGATCGGCTAATAGCGGGCTGAAGCCCGCCCTACGGTTCTACCGTGCAGGACAGGCACAAACGCACCTTGTTTGACTGTGGGGCTGGCCAGCAAAGCCCTTCCGAAACGGAGGGTCCACACCGGGGAGCCTGCGCTTCGGAAGGGCTCACCCCTCTTGGAGGCGAAAGCGCGGCGACAGCGGCGACTATGGCGACACGCTGCGGCGGTTCTGGCTTTCAGGGTTGCGATACGCGGGCGACAGCTGGCGACAACTTGGGCGCCTTGCTGTCCGTGTCGCCAGTCGTCGCCATGCCTTCGCCAGTGCCCGAGGCGCGCGGCGCCTAGCCGGTCGCCGGCGTCGCCGCTGTCGCCAGGGGTGACAGGACGAAGACGCGGCCATCCGAACTCAACAACTGCCGGTGCTCAACCAGGATGCCCAGCAGTTCATCCCGCTGCCGGGCACTCTTGCGCACGAAGCGTGGGTCCTCGCGTTGCAGGCGGCGTGCTTCGAAGCGCTGCCAGTCATTGGCAAGCAGCCACTCCAGCAGCCGTTGCGCCAGGAGGGTGCGCGAGTCGGCTTGCGCAGGGTTAACTACGCGTAGCGCTTCGCCCAGGTACCACTCCATGAGCATGGCGGCTCGCTCGATCAGCTCGCAGGTGATGGATTCCGACTCCTCGACCGCCGCCATCACGCCCGCCATGCGCAACACATTTTCAGCGCCCTTGGCGGCCATGGGCTTGATCTCCTGCAGCTCGCCACCCTTACCCAGGCGGATCTCGATGCGGTTGTGCACTTCAATCCAGGTGGACAGCGCCGGCCCCTCCATCGTCAGTGAAGGCGGGGCCAATCCCTCATGCGCCTCCAGAGCAGGCGTGCGGGCCAACAGTTGGGCCATGCGCTGCCAGTACCGATTCAGGCATACATCCTCGTCGGGATTCAGGTCGCGATACAGACGGGTGCCGGCCAGCGATTGCGGCCAGGCGACCAGAAACCGCGCCAGGAAGCCCTGGCCCTGCAGGATCGGGTTGCTCAGCACCTCCCGAGCGACCACCGGCTGGATCATCAAGTGGACACTCAAGCGGCAGCCGGCACGGGAAGCGCTTTCGCCGTCGGCGGCGCGCAGGCGCCGGATTGGCGACCCGTCCCACAAACTGGAAAGCCCCGAAGCTCTTGAGCAGATTCTCCGGCTTGCCGGCGTGCCCGCCGAAGAACAGCCCGCCTTCGTCGCTGAACAGCCCCTGCGAGGCCTGGCCCAGCAGAAACGATTTTTGAAGCCCCTCCAGCGTGGGATCTTCCGCGAGGATGAACGGCAAGGGCGGGGGCTGCGGCTCCTCCTGGTCCTCCAACTCGGCAGTCGGCTTCTCGGCCTTGCCCGTGGGCTTCTCAAGCGCCTGGCCCCGCACACTCTGGTTGGCGTCCCGGCGCTTGCGATAGACCGTCAGTGCTTGGCGGTAGGTCTCCTGCAGCGTGTGTTGTCTTTCCTGGTGGGCGCGGAGCGCCAATCGGTCGGCAGCGGATTTGCGGTCACCCGATTCGGCAATGGTCAGCGCAAACAGCGACAGCGGAATCGGCTGGCCGGCGCGCAGTACGTTGGCGTGCGGCTGGGCCGCCATCGCGGCGGCGGCCAGCACCGATTGCGCGGCCAGGGCGGCCGGTACTTGGACGATCTCGACGATGGCCTTAGCTGCGCCGCCCAGCACTTCGCCCAGGGCCGCCAGCGGATAAGGCGTGTCCGCGTCCTCGATGACCAGCGGGATGGGTCCGGCGTAGTCGGGCTGGGGAACCAGCGGCGCGTTCATGACTGCGCCCGCCATACCGCCAGATCGTTAAAGTCGGTCAGGCTGAGCGGCTCCTCTCCGCTCCAGGGCGGAAAGATCAGGCCGCAGCCCAGTGCCACTGCGGCCTCGGTGGGGGCGCTGCGGCCCGGATTGCCTGGGGTGAGACGGTCATCATCGCCGGCCACCACCAGCTCGCAGTCGGGATACTCCTGCCAGAGCTGCCGCCCCGCCGCCAGCAGGTTGCCGGCATTCATGGCGCAAGCGACGGGACAGCCCGTCGCCGCATGCAAGGTGGCACCGGTAGCCCAGCCCTCGCAGAGGTACAACCGGGCACCGGCCCCCAGCGTGCCGAGCAACGCATGGCAGCCCTTGACCCGCCCGCCCTTGAGGAAGCGCTTGTCGCCGTCCGGGGCAATGCGCTGCAAGTTCAGCAACCGGCCCTCGCAGATCAGCGGCACCAGCAATTGCTGATCCGTTTGCCGAAGCCCGTAAGGCTGCACCTGCTTGCGGCGCAGATAGGGATGACCCTGATCCGCCGGCGTCGCGTTCGCCCACAGCCACTGCGCATAGCGGGCGGTGTTGAGCTGCCGTCGGGCCCGCTCGGCATCAACGGCACGCTGCGCACTCTGCCGATGGACTTGTCCGGCTGCCGTCGAGGGGCTGCCGCGCCAGACGTGACAAGTGCCCGTTCTCCAACTGCCGAAGCAGCCCACCGGACGCGCATCGGCATGCAGCAGGTACCAGCCATTGCGGGAGCAGGGGCGGTCCCCCGGCACATGGAAGCGGTGAATGTGGCCATCACCGACCGGCAGCGACTCCAGGCTGCCGAATACCGCCTCCATGGCGGCGCGGAACAGCAAAAGGGTTTCCGTCATGCCCAATCCTCCTGATCGGGCAAACGCAGCACTACCAGCACCGTGAGCTCTTCGCAGGCGTACTGCCACTGCTGATGAGTAGCCCGCCACTCGGGGCTGGCTGTCGTCATGCTGCGCAGTCGCCGAAACAGGTCGCGGGTCCGCCGCAACTGCGGGAAATGGTGATCCCCCAGCACCAGCGTCAACGCTTTCTCCGGGCAAGCCGATCCCCTCGGCGCGGTGGCGCCGTTTTGATTTTTCATGGGTCAATCCTTTTGGGTTTCCCGCCAGGCACGCGGCGCGGCCTGGCAAAGCGGGATCGAGTAGGAGGTCAGCGACTGGCGCGCGTCAGGAAGGTATCGACGGCTTCAATATCCCAGCGGATCGCGCGCCTCAGGCGCAGCGGCTGCGGGAAGCCAGGGATCTTGGTCCAGCGCCACCAAGTGGTGCGGCTGATCTGATACTTCGCGCAGCATTGAGTAGAGGTGGCGAGGGTGCCAGGGATCGGCAAATCCCGGGTGGGAGGGGTGAGGGAGGTCTCGTTGGCCATGACTCGCAAGCTCCTTGCACGGCAAGTCCGTGGGATGGTTGGCGGAGGCGCTGTCGCGCTCGCCTTCGCACCATAGCCGAACTGATCCTACGGTTTCAGCCCGTCGCTTGAGGGCATGCCGCAGAGGAACACCTTCATCAGAACTCCTAGAACGTCCATGGACACCTATGGACTTCAAATGTCCTTATGACCGTTCGTCGGAACGTATTTTTCCGTGCCGCTCTTTTTCCTGGCCACCATCGAAAACCGCTCTGGCTATTCGCCTGGGAACGGCAAACGGATATTTCACTCGGGACGTAGTTCGAGAAACGGGGAACGAACGGGGAAAATTAGAGATGGTGCTTGTGGAATCGAAGGGGTTAATGCTGTAACCCCTTGATTTTATTGGTGGGCCCACTGGGACTCGAACCCAGGACCAAAGGATTATGAGTTCATTGACGCGGGGGAAGAAATCCACCTCAAGGCAGGACAGAAGCTGGTGATCGAAGCCGGCTCGGAACTGACCGTGCAGGCCGGTGGCAGCTTCATCAAGCTGGATGCCGGTGGCGTGACGGTGGTGGGCGCCGAGGTGAAGCTGAACTCAGGCGGAAGTGCCGGATCGGGATCGGGAACCAATATGCTTCATCCCTCCGGCCCCGGCATGAGTCAACCAGACCAAGTACCAAGCCCTCAAGCCAAGCTTTTAAGTGAAACACCCACAGAGCAAACCGAGACCATCAAGCGGATGCTCAGTTTTTCCTGTTGATTCAATCACTTGCCTTGACCAGGACCCTGTTAGGAGTTTGAAAAAACATGTGTTCAGCCATTAAAAACTGGAGTTATCCTGTTGAGGGCGAAATCAAGAATCCGTTTCTGGAGCTGACCAAACTCGCCAAGGCCACCGGCGGTTTTTACCCTATGGGTAGCAACGGGCTCTGGCATGGCGGCATACATCTGGACGATGTCACCCATCCAACCCTGAGCGCTGGGGTGCGTTGCATTGCCGACGGCGAGGTCATCGCCTATCGGCTCGATGCCCAATACCCGGTCAGCGCCTACCAGAGCGAATCGCGTTGCACGCCTGCGCCCTTTTCCACCAGTTTCGTACTGGTCAAGCATCGCTTGATGCCCCCGGCCAGCGAGGCCAACACCGGAACACCACCAGCACTGGTGTTCTACAGCCTGTACATGCACCTGCAGGACTGGGCCGGGTATCAGTCAAATCCCTCCCTGCCACGCCCCACCTTCTGGAGCGACACGACTCATCGCGTCGATACACAAGGCTCAAACCTCAATCTACGC